>NZ_LPVS01000256.1:0-36788 GCF_014843905.1 Mesorhizobium silamurunense
CCGGCCGAAGCATCATGACATGAGAGTGGCGTGGCAGTTAAGGCTACGGCCTTCAAGTACGCTCCGCTCCGGTTCTCGGAAGTCACCTTTTTCGGCTCGGCCTGACCTGAATCTCAACAAACCCTAGAGCGCGATGACCCCGAACCCTGCAGGCAAATGCGTTCGGAGGGCAGCCTAGGACAGGCGCGGTAGCCGCTCATCGGGCGAGCGATGATCGAAGACGATACCCATGGTCTTACCAACGGCGGTCATGACGATCAGTTCGACCAGATGGTCGTCGCTGTCCTCGCAGGCGGGGTCCGATTGGCGGATGACGTCGAGCATCGCGCGGGTCGAGATGGTGTCGCCGGCGCGAAATTTCGAAAGGGCAAACGAAACAAGATCTTGCACCGTCAGATCCATGACGGGCACTTCCGAAGCGACGTTCATTAGCCTCCTCCTGCCATGAACCCTCTCCAGAAAGATGATACGCCAATGGCGGGATTGCGCCAGCGAAATGGTGGTCCGACCAGTTAGCGGAGCAGGCCTTGGTCAGCGCCCTTTCGCCCTGGACCTCGGCGAAGCCGGCTTGATCCTTATTCGCATCGTTCCGCCTTCGGGATGGTCGATGTCGAACGCGTTTGTCTTCCTCACAAGGTCGCTCAACTTGCGGAAGCCGAACGTTCTGGGGTCGAAGTCCGAAGCAAGGTTGGCAAGTTGGTTGCCAACCGCGCCGAGCGGCACCCAGCCGTCTTCGCTTTCCATCTGCGCGATAACCCTGGTGATGATCGGAGTGGCGGCGCTCGGCGGCTGCAGCGATTTCGTGGTTGAGACCGCGTCCGGGGTGTTTGCCGGCGACATTGGCAGCAGGTTTTCCGTGTAGACAAATCTGCGGCATGCCTGGCGAAAGCTCTCCGGCGTCTTCTGCTCGCCAAACCCGTACACGTCGACGCCCTCTTCCCGGATGCGCGAGGCAAGACGGGTGAAATCGCTGTCGGACGACACCAGGCAGAAGCCGTCGAAGCGACCGCTGTGAAGCAGGTCCATTGCATCGATGACCAATGTGATGTCGGACGCGTTCTTGCCCGCGGTGTAGGCGAATTGCTGTTGCGGGATGATCGCGTGCTTGGACAACACGTCGGTCCAAGCCTTCGAACGAGCGCTGGAAAAGTCGCCATAGATGCGACGGACGCTTGCCTCGCCGATCTTGGCAATCTCCTCGAAAAGCCCATCGACAATTCTGGCCGAAGCATTGTCTGCGTCGATCAGTACCGCAAGCCGTGGAGAACGCTGTTCAGCTGGCACGATTGCTTCCATCTTTGTTGTCGACACAGCAGATGTAGCGGAATCTAGCCGCCAACGATACGACCGTCGAGGATACAAGCCGATAGCGTCGGCACTTGCGCACCGAGTAGCTGTGCGAACACCGGGCGGCCGGCGATTGCACACTCGACGCACGGCGATCGGGTTGATAACCCGATCCGGCGCAGGGAGACTTCTGAGTCGACATGACGGTTGCAATCGAGATGGGGCAGACGACGGCGGGTGCGCCGGCGGCCCTCGACCTTGAGGAACTGCTGGCGACCCGCCTGCTGGTGCAAGGCAATTCGGGCTCGGGCAAGTCACATCTGCTGCGCCGTTTGCTCGAACAGAGCGCACCCTGGGTGCAGCAGACGATCATCGACCCCGAAGGCGATTTCGTCTCGCTCGGCGAGCGCTACGGCCATCTGGTGATCGATGCCGAGGAGCATACCGAGCGCGGCCTGCAGGCGGCCGGCGAGCGGGCGCGCATCCATCGCGTCTCGACGGTGCTCAACCTCGAAGGGCTCGACGCCGAGAACCAGATGCGGCGCGCCGCCGCCTTCCTCGGCGGCCTGTTCGAAGTCGCGCGCGACCATTGGTACCCGATGCTGGTGGTGGTCGACGAAGCTCAGCTCTTCGCGCCGGCCGCCGCCGGCGAGGTTTCCGACGAGGCGCGCAAGCTTTCCCTAGGCGCCATGACCAATTTGATGTGCCGCGGCCGCAAGCGCGGGCTTGCCGGCATCATCGCCACGCAACGGCTGGCCAAGCTCGCCAAGAACGTTGCGGCGGAAGCCTCCAACTTCCTGATGGGTCGGACTTTCCTCGACATCGACATGGCGCGCGCGGCCGACCTGCTCGGCATGGAGCGCCGGCAGGCGGAAGCGTTTCGCGACTTGGAGCGGGGGCATTTCATGGCGCTCGGGCCCGCATTGTCGCGCCGCCCGCTAAGCCTGCGGATCGGCTCGACGGAGACCAGCCCACGCAACGGCACGCCGCGGCTGATGCCGCTGCCGGAAGCAACGCTCGAGGATGCGCGCTCGATCATCCTGGCGGCGCCGCCGCCGGAGAGCGCCCGTCCGCAGCGCCGGCCCTCGCCGGACCTGCTCGATCAGCTCATGGCGGCCAAGGCTGCTCCGTTGGACATCCGCCCGGAACCGGCCGAGCCGCAGCCGAGCGCCGAAGACCTCGCCGAGCGGCGTGAGCGGATGGACCGCATCCTGCGCGCCATCCTGGCCGAGCCCGACGCCGGGTTCCGCGTCATCGGCGTGCTCTACCAGGAGTTCGTGGTCCGCTGCCGCATCGAGGCCCTTGCCTCGGTGGTGCCCGACCTTTCGGAATTCCGCCGCATGCTGACGCGCGCCCGTGCCGGCGTCGGCTCCGACATGGCGGAGGACGATGCATGGCGGGATGTTTCGGTGCGCGCCTCGCTTCTGCCGGAGGACATGCAGGGCGTGTTCATGATGATCGCGAGGGCCGCCAAGGAAGGCTGGCCCTGCCCGAGCGACGCGACGATCGCCCGCGCCTATGGCTCGCATTCGTTGCGCCGCGCGCGCCGGCTGCTCGACTATATCGAGGAGCAGGGCCTCATCGTCTGCCAGATCGACGGCACCGGCCGCCGCACGGTGACGCTGGTCGAACTTGCCTGGGCGACGGCGCCGGGCGATCCGAATGCGGAAGAGCAGGACAGCTCAGCGGCCTGACTAAAGCGTGTCGCGTGAGATTCACGCGACACGCTTCAAGTTTTTGATTTCAAGATGTCTTTGTCCCGAAACCGGTCCCACTTTCGGGAGACATGCTTTAAGGTTGCAACTCGATCGTGCGGGCGTCGCGAAGCGACGACGCGCGATGAGAGGAGATGACGACGATCCGGTCGGCTCGTCCGCCCGCTGATAGAAACCGGAGTTCTTGCCGTGTGGTATTTCGCCTGGGTCCTCGGCCTCCGACTGGTCGCCTCCGTCGGCATCCTCAACGCGCTCTGGTACGAGCTGCGCACCGTTCGCGAAGAGCCGATCGAAGATACCGTCGCCCTGCCCACGCCTTGAGCCTGGACGGAGGAGCCACCATGACGGGCGCAAAGCCGGAGCCGTTCCGCAATCCGGCCGACATGAAGCGCGCATATGCAGATGCTTGCGCTCTGCCATATGCTGGAAGGCATCGCCGACGACCTGCCGTCGCGGGTCGACCGCCTGCAGTGTCTGGCGGTGGCGGCGGACCTGTTGCCGCTGCTGCGTGAGTGCCACCGCTTCGAGGAAGACGTCGTCTTTCCCGCCTTCGCGCGGCAAACGGGCGGCGAGGAGATCGTGGCGCGGCTTAAGCTCGAGCACATGGAGGACGATTGCGCGGCGGCGGACCTCGGCGAGGCGCTGCTTGCCTGCGGCCATGGCCGGCCGATCGAGAACCCGGAGGCTTTCGGCTACATGCTGCGGGCGCTGTTCAAATCGATGCGCCGCCACATCGCCTTCGAACGCGACCATGTGCTGCCCGAGGTTCTCGGCCGCCGATAAAGCGTAGTGCCGGGATCAGTCGCCGGCGCGTGCCGCGAGACGCTGGATGTCGTCGACCATGACGTGACGGTTGTTCTCGACGCGGATCACCTTCTCGCCGCGCAGGCGGGTGATCTGCCGGCTCACCGTCTCCACGGTGAGCCCCAGAAAATCCGCGATTTCCGCGCGCGACAGCGGCAGGTCGAAAGAAGCGCCGCGGCGCTCGGGACCTGCGACGGGATCGATGTTGCGCGCGATCATCAGAAGGAAGCTGGCGATCTTCTCGGCGGCGGTCTTGCGGCCGAGCGTCACCATCCAGTCGCGCGCCTGGTCGAGCTCGCGCAGCTTTTGTTCGAGCAGGCGATGCTCAAGGTCCGGCTGCTCCTTCATCATGCGCTCCAGCGCCTGGCGCGGGAACGAGCACAGCTCGACGTCGGTCGCGGCCTCGGCGGTCAGCGTGCTCTCGGCCTGGAAGGGTCTGCCGAGGAAGTCGGGAGCGAACTGGAGGCCGACGATCTGCTGGCGGCCATCGGAAAGCGTCTTGGTCAGCTTCACGACACCCGAAAGCACGTTGGAGAAGCGATCGACGCTTCCCACATCGCTGACCAGTTCCCTACCGGTCTCGGCCTTGTGCCGTTTCGTCGACTTGGAAAGCGTCACCAATTGATCGGGGTTGAGCGCACCGCATATGCCGCGATGCCGCGCTTCGCATGAAACGCATAGGACCGGGATGCCCGTCGTGTGAATGTCTTCGCGCACGATGGAACACCTATAGTGTTCCCGCTGTCCGCCAGCAACGCATGGCAGGGCGCGATAGCGTCGCAGCCAGCATCCGCTTCCTGACTTCCTACCGGTCCTCGATGATCCTCAAATACGCTGCGGTCACGAACAGGACGATGAAGCCGAAAAGGATGCGGCGGCCGCCTTCGGGCATGTGCAGAATGGTGAGCAGCGTCGTCAGCACGGTCAGGATCAGCGCGCCGATGATGGTGCCCATATAGCCGCCGCGGCCGCCGAAGATCGAGGTGCCGCCGATCACGGCCGCCGCCACCGAGGGCAGCACCAGCGGCTCGGCGAGCGAGAGCGACGGCGCCTTGATCAGGCCGATATAGAGCAGTCCGGTGATGCCGGCGAGCAGGCTGGAGATGACGTAGAGCGCCGTGACCACCTGCCAGTAGCGGACACCTGAGAGTCTCGCCGCGTGCTCATTGTCGCCGACGGCATAGAGCAGGCGGCCGAAGCCGGTGCGGTTGAGCGTGAAGACGATCAGCACCGCCACCGGCACGAACAGGAAGAGCGCGTTGGGGAAGCCGTAGGTGAGGCCGGTGCCCAGCCAGTTGAGGAAATCCGGGATCCTGGCGCCGGAGGCGATCACGGTGCGCTGGTAGACCTGCAGGAAGCCGGTGCCGATCAGGCTGGTGCCGAGCGTCATGATCAGCGGATGGACACGGAAGACGCCGACGCCGATGCCGTTGACGAGGCCGATCAGCAACGCCGGCAGCATGGCGAGGACGCATGCCACCGCCGGATCCTGGTTGACGATCTGGGTCGCCATGATGAAGGCGCTCATCGTCGCCACCGTGCCGACGGAGAGATCGATGCCGCCGGTGAGCATGGTCATGGTCTGGCAGCCGGCGAGGATCGCCAGCGGAATGGCGAACTTCGCCGTGTTGGCGATCCAGCGCTCGTTGACGATGCCGGGGCGCAGGATCTGCAGGATCATCACCAGGATGACGAGCAGGATGATCAACGGAATGATTGGACGGTCCGCCATGAAGCGCTTCAAGCGGCGGCCGAAGGGGGCCGGCTGGGGCAAGGTCGCGCTGTTCGTCATGGCGTTGCTCCTGCCGGGCGGCCTCGGATGGTGATGAAAGCGCCGAACATCACGACGGCGACCATGATTGCGCCCTCGATGATGGCCGTGACGTTGGGGTCGATAGCGAGAAGCGTGAGGTCGGTGCGCACCAGCCTGAGCACGAAGACGGCGATGATCGGCCCGAGCAGGCCGCCCTTGCCGCCGCCGAGCGCGACGCCGCCCAGCACCACCGCGGCGACACTGGCGAGCAGATAGGGGCCGGGGATCGGCGCGCCGATGCCGGTGCTGATGGTGAGCGAAAGGCCGCCGAGCGCGCCGAACAGGCCAGAGAGCGCATAGGCGACGATCCTCGTGCGCGCCACCGGCACGCCGCTGCGGAAGGCGGCGAGCTCGTTGCTGCCGATGGCGTAGATGGAGAGCCCGAGGCGCGAGCGCCGGAGCGGGATCCAGACGATGAAGAGGCAGACGACGAGCAGCACCAGCGCCTTTGGAACCCAGGCATCGGCCCAATCCGGCAGGTAGGGGATCGGCATGGTGCCGACGACGGTTGCCTTCAGCCACTCGGCGGCGGCACCGCCGGGCGCGTCGAGCACCAGCAGCGCCGCCCCCTGCAGCACGAACAGCGTGGCCAAAGTGACGACGATATCCGGCACGCGGGTGATAACGATGAGGAAGCCGTTGAGCGCGCCAAGCACCAGCCCCATGGCCAGCACGAAGGGCACGACGAAGAATGCGTATTCCTCGCTGGCGCCGTTCATCATCGAGGCGGCGGTGACGCTGGTCAGCGCCATCATGGCGGCGACGGAGAGATCGATGCCGCCGGCAATGACGACGACGGTTTGCGCCGCCACTGCAAAAGCGTAGGGCAAAACTGCCCGCGCGAGCGAGCCGAAGTCGCCGCTGCCGTAGCCCGGCTGGATCAGCTTGGTGATGACGAACAGGAATACGAGCAGGGCGAACAGGCCGGCGACCCAGCCCTGGCGCCGCAGGAAGCGGGTCATGGCGCGGCCTCCGTATCGGACGCGGGCCTGACGTCGGCAAGGATGCCGACATCCTCCCTGGCGCCGCGCGGCAGGCCGTAGGCCGCCCGCATCAGCGCCGGCTCGTCGGCCAGCTCGACCGGGAAGGTGTCGACGACGCGACCGCCGAAGATGACGATGACGCGGTCGCAGACACGCTGCACCTCCTCCAGTTCGGATGTGTAGAAGAGGACCGACTTGCCGAGGCCGGCGAGCTCGCGCAGCAATTTGTAGATCTCCTGCTTGGTGCCGACATCGATGCCACGTGTCGGGTCGAAGCAGAGGATGGTGCGGGCATCCGCCGCGATCCAGCGGGCGATGGTCACCTTCTGCTGGTTGCCGCCGGAAAGGCGCTGCACCTCCCCTTGCGCGCGGGTGTCGATCTGCAGCCGGCCAATGGCGCTGGAAACCACCATGCGCTCTCTGCGCGCCTTGATCGGCCCCCATTTGCGCGGTGCCGCGCTGAAGGGGAGCGCGATGTTCTCGCGCACCGAGCGCTGCATGGCGAGCGCCTCGGTGCGGTCGCCCGGGACATAGGCGATGCCGGCGCGGATGGCATCGCTCGGATGCGAGAATTTTACCGGTGCGCCATCGACAGCGATCGTGCCGCCGGCCGGCCGGATCGAGCCGGCGAGGGCGGCGAAGAGCTCGTCCTGGCCCTGGCCCTCGAGCGCGACGACGCCGGCCACTTCGCCATTGGCGAGATCGAAGGAGACGTCATGCAGTTTGGTGCCGAGCTGCAGGTTGCGGACCGAGAGCCGAGGGTGGCTGTCTTTGGCGGCTGGCGTCTCATTTGCCATCCGCGCGGCGGCGACGCTGGTCTTTTCGATGCGGGCGCCAAGCATCATTTCGACGATCTTTTCCTCGATGCCCGGCTCGATGTCGACGACGCCGACGGTGGCGCCGTCGCGCAACACCGTGGCTCGGTCGCACAGCGCCGAAATCTCGACGAAACGGTGCGAGATGAAGATGACCGAGCGGCCGCTGTCGCCCTGGCGGCGCACGACTTCCAACACCTTTTCGGCGAGGTTGGCGGGAAGTGCCGCCGTCATCTCGTCGAGCAGCAGCACGTCGGGTTCGACGGCGAGCGCGCGCGCGAGGTCGAGCACGCGCAGCACGGCGAGTGGAATGTCACGCGCGGTCTCGCGTATGTCGAGATTGGGGATGCCAAGCTCGCGCACCCAGGCACGGAACGGCTCGACCGGCGTGCCGGTCAGCCGCAGGTTGGAAAGCACATTGAGGTCGGGGATCAGCGCCGGCTCCTGGTAGACCGGCAGCAGCCCGGCACGGCGCGCGGCGGCGGGCGAGCGCACGTCGCTGACCTCGCCGCGGATCAGGATGCGGCCGGCGTCCGCCCGGATTGCGCCGGTCAGGATCTTCACCAGCGTCGACTTGCCGGCGCCGTTGGCGCCCATCAGTGCATGGACTTCGCCCGGCAGCACCGATAGCGACGCATTGCGCAGCGCGGCAACCGCGCCGTAATTTTTCGCGACGCCAGTGGCGTCGAGGAGAGGGTTGCTGGTCAAAGCGTTCGGGTCTCGGGTTGTATGGCCTGTTTTGATGCAACAGTACGTCACGCTTGCACGGCGCATTGCAGAGCGGCCCCTTCTCCCCTTGTGGGAGAAGGTGGCCTCGCGAAGCGAGGTCGGATGAGGGGTGTTCCAGAAAACACCAACGCCTCATTCCTTCCAGCACCCCTCATCCGTCTCGGCGCTGCGCGCCGATCCACCTTCCCCCCGGGGGGGAAGGCGGAAGCCCAGACCTATTCGCCCGGGCCCTTGCAGGCGACGATCTGCTCCTTGGTATAGGTGGTCCAGTCCGGGATCGAGATCGAGACCGGCCATTCGGGGCTGAGCGACGGATCGGCGGCCGCCTTCAGCTTGGCCTTGCCCTCGTCGGTGGCGTTTTCCCAGAGCTGCGGCTCGACCAGGACGGTCTGCTGCGCCGGTTTCTTGCCGTCGAGGATCTGCAGCGCCAGCGTGACGCCGGCGCCGCCGATCGAGCCGGGGTTGGTGACGGCTGCGCCGACCAGATCTTTGACCGTGTTCAACTGGCCGACGAAACCGGCATTGTCGGCGCCGACCACCGGCACCATCGGCGCCTGCTGCTCGACGAGCGCGTCGACGATGACGTTGTCGATGCCGGAGGTCCAGATGCCGTTGATCGGCGTGCCGGTGGCGAGGAAGGAGAGGATCTGCTGCTTGCCCTGGTCCTGCTGCCAGCCGGTGAACACCTCCTGCGCGACCTTAACATCCGGGAATTCGGCCAGCGCCTTCTTGAAGCCTTTGTCGCGATCGCTGTCGGCGGAGGCGCCGGCGGCGCCGCGCATGTAGAGCACCTCGCCCTTGCTGCCCATCTGCTGGAACAGCCACTTGGCGCCGAGATAGGCATATTGTTCCTGGTTGTTGGAGATGATGTAGGCGGAAGGCTCGGTCACCGCCTGGTCGACGGCGACGACGACGATGCCGGCCTTGGTGGCTTCCTCGAGCCCAGCCTTGATGCCTGCCGGGTCGGCCGGGTTGACGACGATGGCGTTGACCTTGGCGCTGATCAGGTTGCGGATGTCCTCGAGCTGGCCGGCGGCGTCGGTGTTGCGGTGGGCGATGTTGAGCTTCGCCACCTCGCCGGAGGCAAGCGCCTGCGCCTTCATCGCGCAGATCATCTCCTCGCGCCAGCCATTGCCCTGTACGGTGTTGGAAATGCCGATCGTGTACTTGCCTTCGGCGGACGAGACGCCCACCGAGGCGAGCAGGGCAGCACCTGCAAGTAGTGGGGCCATGGTCATGTATTTCTTCATTTCAGTACTCCTCCACATTGACTGTCAGTTGCAGTTCTAGGGCTCCAATGCGATCGGAGCCAAGCCGTTGTTCCTTCATTTGACGAAGGGACGCAGCACGTCGCGGGCCAGCAGGAAACCGCGCTTCACCTTGTCGTCGCTCCCCTCGAACCGGCGGTCCTCATGCTCGATGATGACCGGACCGTCATACCCGGCCCGGTAGAGACCCGAAAAGATGGTGCTCCAGTTGATGTCGCCCAGCCCCGGCATGCGCGGCACCTGCCAGCCTATGCCGGCGGAAAGAATTCCGCGCTCGTACAAACCATCATGATCAATCATCAGGTCCTTGGCATGAACATGCAGCATGTGCGGGCCGAACTCGCGGATGAAGCGCTCCTTGTCGATCATCTGCCAGACGAGATGCGAGGGGTCGAAATTCATGCCGACATCGCCGCCCCAGGCCTCCAGGATGCGGCGCCAGACATAAGGCGAGTAGGCGATGTTGTGCCCGCCCGGCCATTCGTCATAGCTGAAGATCATCGGGCAATTCTCGAAGGCGAGCCTGACGCCGTGCTCGCGGGCGTGGGCGATGATCGAGGGCCAGATTTCTTGCGCGGTTTCCCAGTTGGCGTCGACGGTCTTCGAGGCGTCGCCGCCGCAGAAGGTGTTGACCAGAGAGACCCCCATGCGGCTCGCCAGCACGATCACCTTCTTCAGGTGATCGATCACGGCCTCGCGATGCGCCGGATCGGGGTGTAGGGGATTGGGGTAGAAGCCGAGGCCGGAGATCGTCAGGCCCTTGCCGGCAAGCTCGGCGGCGATGTCCTTCGCTTCCGAGGCGGAGGTGCCGGCGGCGTCGATATGGCTGGTGCCGGCGTAGCGGCGGCCGGCGCCGGAAGCTTTCGGCCAGCAGGCGATCTCAAGCGCCTCGAAGCCGACCGAACGCGCCCAGCCGGCGACCTCACCGAGCGGCGTATCCGGAAACGGTGCGGTGAGCAGTCCAAGCTTCATAGTCCCTCCCAGCTCCTAACTATGCAGATCGGGCCGGCTGCTTCAACCGGACATCTGTTGGCTCAGCGCAGACTTGTCCGACAAAGCCCATCGGGTCGTCCGAAAGCAGGCCTTCGAGAGCGGCGATGACGTGCGCGCGGAATGTGGCGTCGGCGGCAAGCGCCGGATCGAAGACGGCATCGATGGCGAGGATCGCATCGGTGAGGGCCTTGCTGTCCGCGCCAATACGATCGGCAATGGCCGCGATCTTTTCGGCAAAGGGGTCGGACACCGGCCAGGCGCGGCCGAAACGCGCGGAAGCCTTGACCAGATAGGCCATCCAGCCGGCGACGGGCACCGACAAAAGCGCGATGCTTTCGCCCTTCGCCAGGCGGTCGCGGATCGGGTTGAGCAGGCGCTGCGCGATCTTCTGCGAGCCGTCCGTGGCGATCTGGTGATTGCGGTGGCGGATCGCCGTGTTGGTGAGGCGCGCAAGGCTTTGCTCGACATAGGCCGGCGGCGAAATGCCGGGAACCGGCATCAGCGTCGGCAGCGTCTCTTCGCTCAGCATGCGGCGGACGAAGGTGGCAAGAACCGGGTCGGCCATGGCGTCCGATGTGTGCTCGAAGCCGCCGAGCACGCCCAGATAGGAAAGCGTCGTCTGGGCGCCGTTCAGCACCCGCATCTTGAGATGCTCGAACGGCGTGACGTCGTCGACGAAGGTCGCGCCGACACGGTCCCAGCGCGGCACGAGACCGGCGAAACGGTTCTCTATCACCCATTGGCGGAAGCGTTCGCCGACGACGACGGCGCTGTCGCGATAGCCGAAGCGCCCCTCCACGATATCGATATCGGCCTCTGTCGTCGCCGGCGCGATGCGATCGACCATGGCCGAGGGGAAGGCGACACTGGCTTCGATCCAGTCCGCCAGTCCGCTGCCGCGCCGTTCGGCGAAAGTCCGCACGACATTGCCGAGAATGGTGCCGTTGGCCGGGATGTTGTCGCAGGACAGCAGCGTCACCGGCCGGCCATGCGAGACCATGCGCAGCTCAAGCGCCCGTGCCAGGATGCCGGGCACGCTGCGCGGCGTCTGCGGGTTGGCGAGATCGTGGACGATGTCGGGGTGGTCGAGGTCGAGCGCGCCGCTCGAGGGGATGTGGCAATAGCCCTTCTCGGTCACCGTCATGGTGACCATCCCGATGTCGGGCGAGGAAAGCACTTCGAGCGCCGGGAAGGCGTCGTCCTGGCTGTCGACGACGCGCACGATGCTGCCGATGACGCGGGCCTCGACCTTGTCGTTCTGGCGGATCAGCCGCGTGTAGAGACCGCCTTGCCGGCCAAGCGTCTGGCCAAGCAAAGGCGGGCGGATGTTGATGCCGACCAGTCCCCAGCGGTCGAAATCCGTTGCCAGAAGGTCGTCGGTGTATTCGGCCTGGTGGCAGCGGTGGAAGGCGCCGACGCCGATATGCGCGATGCCCGGCTTGAGCGCCGCGCGGTCGTAGGCTGGAGTGCCCACCTCCGGCGGCAAGCGGCCGAGCAAGGCGGGGTCGAGGCGCCCGGCGGCGCTCACCGGTTCGCTCCGACCACCCATTGCTCCTGGTCGATCAGCGCGCCGGTCATCGGGCCGGCCGCGTCGGAGAGCAGGAAGATGGCGAGGTTGGCGATGTCGTTCACCGAGAACAGCCGGCCGAAGGGTTGCGCGGCGTTGGCGGCGTCGAGCCAGCCCGGGCCATGGCCAAGCGTTTCGGCCTGCATGACGCGTTCGGCCGGAGTGTCGGTCCAGCCGACATTGATGCCGTTGACGCGGATGCGGTCGAAGCGATGGGCGTTGGCGGCGTTCTTGGTCAGCGTTGCCAGCGCGCCTTTGGTGGCGGAATAGACAGCAAGCTCGGGGGAACCGCAATGCGCATTGATCGACAGGATGTTGACGATGGCGCCGCCCTGTCCGCGCTTCTTCATGTCGGCGATGGCCGCCTGCATCAGGAAGAAAGGCGCGCGGGCGTTGGCGGCGAACAATGGTTCCCAGTGGTCAAGGCCGGCGTCGACGAAGGAGGCGCGGTCGGTCAGAGCCCCTGCATTGACCAGGCCGTCGATGCGGCCGAAGCGCTCGATGCATGCCCCGGCAAGCAGCGCAGGAGTCTCCGGGTCGCCGAGGTCGGCGGCGACGAAAGCGGCAGGCGCGCCGATCGCCGCCAGTTCTGCCGCGACAGCGTCGCCGCGTTGCCGGTTACGGCCAGTGACCAGCAGACCTTCGGCGCCGGAGCGTGCAGCCGTCTCGGCGATCGCACGGCCAATGCCTTGCGTCGCGCCGGTGACCAGCACCACCTTGCCGTCGAGCCGAACCTCCATTCCTCCTCCCGGAATAAAGTTTCTATTTTTTCAAATATGGAAGGATAGTTCCCTGTAGTCAACCGTGCCGGTCAGCCTGTCCGGCGCGCGACGATGCCGTGGACCAAAGCCATGCCGACGGCCAGCGAAGCGGCCAGCGAGCGGAAGCCGGCGAAATCCTGTTCCACCACCTCCAGCCAGGTGTCCGAAAGTTTCACCAGCGGCGAAAAGGTGCTGTCGGTGATGGCGACGATGCATGCCCCGCGCTCATGCGCGACGGCGACCAGGTCGGGCGTGATCGAATTGTAGGGGCTGAAGGAGACGGCGAGCACCGCGTCGCGCCGGCTTATGCAGCCGACCTGGTCGAACGCGGTCGAGCCGACATTGTCGACCAGCACGTTGCGCACGCCTTGTTGCGACAGCGTCAGCGACAGATAGGCAGTGACGGGGAAAGCGCGCTTGCTGCCGATGACGTAGATCAGTTCGGCTCCCGCAAGCAGGTCGACCATCTTTTCGAAACTGTCGGTATCGAAACCGCTGCCGATGCGGCCGAGCGAGGCCTGCGAAGCGCCGACCATGCCGTTGAGGAAATGCAGATTGGCGTTGGGTTCTGCCGCAGGCTCTTGGCTGCCCTGCTGGCGCCCTTCCGGCCAGGACCCTTTCATGTGGTCCTTGAACAGGCCCTGGAAATCGGAAAATCCGGCATAGCCGAAGATCTGCGCGAAGCGCACCAGGGTCGAGGGCTGCACGCCGGCCTGGTCCGCCACCTGGGCAATCGTGCCGAGCGCAACGTCGCTCGGATGCTGCCACAGGAAGATGGCGACCTGGCGAAGCCGCTTCGGGAAATGCACGGTGCCGGAGGACAGCACGGCGCGCAGCTCTTCATAGGTCTGTGGTTTGGTGTAGCCGAACGCTGCCAGAGAACGGCTGCGTTTTCTCGCCGCCGTCTCCAGGCTGTGCGGAGACGGCTCATCGGCTGCTTTGCGACGGCCGCTCATACGACGTACTCATTGACGGCTTGGAACATCCGAACCCTTCCTCCGGATGCGGCCCATCGACCGGGCCACGGGCAAACGCTATCGCGGCACAAGAGTTTTACAAAACGAAAAATAGAAATATCATTCGAAAAGTTACGGCGGCGGCGCTCACAACTGATCGACATTGAGGGAGGAAATCGAAACGTGGTCTATGCAACCGCCGACGGAACCTCGCGCAAACGCCTGACGGTCGGCATGGTCGGCGGTGGTCGCAACGCCTTCATCGGTGCTGTGCATCGCCTCGCCATGCGGCTCGACGACCAGATTTCGCTCGTCGCGGGCGCGCTTTCCTCGGATCCCGAAAATGCCGCGACCTCTGCCGCCGAGATCGGCATCGCGCCCGAGCGCAGCTATGCCGATTACCACGCCATGGCGAAAGCCGAAGCGGCGCGGCCTGACGGCATAGAGGCGGTGGTCATCGTCACGCCCAACCACCTGCATGCGCCGATCGCCACTGCCTTCCTCGAGGCCGGCATCGACGTCATCTGCGACAAGCCGCTGTCGATGACGCTTGCCGAGGCCGAAGCGCTGGTGGCACTGACGCGCGCGAAGAAGCGCCGCTTCGTCGTCACGCTCAACAATACCGGCTACGCCATGGTGCGGCAGGCGCGCGAGATGGTGGCGGCGGGCGCGCTCGGCCGCATCGTTTCCGTGCATGGCGCCTATATCCAGGACTGGCTGACGCAGCCGATCGACGCACAAGGACAGAAGCAGGCCGAATGGCGCACCGACCCGGCGCGCGCCGGGCAATCGGCGGTGCTGGCCGACATCGGCGTGCACGCCTTCAACCTGGCGAGCTTCATTTCCGGCTTCGAGGCCGAGGCGGTTTCGGCAGACCTCTTCACCGCCGTGCCCGGACGGCGGCTCGACGACAATGCGCATGTGCTGGTGCGCTGGAATGGCGGCGCGCGGGGCACCATCCTCGCCAGCCAGACCTCGCCCGGCCATTACAACGACCTCTCGGTGCGCATCTATGGCGACAAGGCCGGGCTCGAATGGTCGGGCACGCGGCCGGAGGAACTGCGCTTCTCGCCCTATGGCGAGGAGACCCGCATATTGGTGCGCGGCGGCCACGGCTCGGCGGCGGAAGCCCGGCGCGTGTCCCGCATGCCGGCCGCGCACCCGGAAGGCTACATCGAGGCCTTCGCCAATTTCTACCGCGACGCCGCCGACATCATCCGGGCGCATCGCTCGGGCGGAACGGTCGACGCCGCGCGCGTGGCGCAGGTGCCCGACGTGGTCGACGGCGCGCGCGGCGTGAAGTTCGTGGCGGCGGCGGTGGAGTCGAACGCCGCCGGCGGTGCGTGGACGCCGGCAAGGTTTGGGTGAGGCACGCGAAATCTTGCCGGGACGAAATGCATATTGGAGAACAGGATTAGCTTGCGACGCGCAACCGACGAGATCGAACGAAGCTTCTCAGCGCGTCGGGATCCATCGCATGCCCGAATGCGTAGCCTTGCAGTATGTCGCAGCCAAGGCCTTTGAGCAGACGTGCGTGCTTCATCGTCTCTACGCCTTCAGCAATGATCTCGATGCCCAGGGATTTGCCGATTTCGATGATCGAGGAGACAACCTGCCTTTGCTGGGGTGAGTTCACGATGGGATCCACCAGCTGGCGATCTATCTTCAGGCGGCGAGGCTGCAGTTTCAGCAAACTGACAATGGAAGCATAGCCGGTGCCGAAATCGTCGATTTCGATGTCGATGCCGAGCTGCTTGATCTGCTCGAGGTTCCATGTGACCAGATCGTCGTTGTCGTCGAGAAAGATTGACTCGACGAGCTCAAAGGAAAAGGCTCCCTTCCTGATGTTGAGGTCCCGCAAGCTCTTCAGGAGGTCCTCATCCTGAAGGCGCCGCGCCGAAACGTTGACCGACACGCGGGGAATGCCAATCTTTTCGGCCGACCACGCCTCGAAATCCAAAAGCGATTGCTGGAGGATTTTGCAGTCTATCGTCGAGACGACGTTCAGCTCTTCGGCGGTCTTCAGGAAAACGTCAGGTGCCAGAATGCCCTTCTCTGGATGCCGCCACCGCACCAGCGCTTCAACGCCGACGATCTCCAGCGTGTTCGCGTTAAATTGAGGCTGGTAAAATACGACGAATTCGTTTCGCTCGAGACCGGCCAGAATCTCGTCGGCAATTCTCTTCGTATTGACGATCTCGCTTTGCAGCTCTCCACTAAAGAATTCGTGCCGGTTGCGGCCCCGCTTCTTTGCCCGGTAGAGGGCGATATCGGCGTTCACCAGCAACTGCCTGGCATCCGGGTCTTTATCATTGTCGATGGCGATTCCGACACTGACGCCAAAACGGCATTGATGACCATGGTAGTAAACAGGCCTGCGCATTTGTTCGATAATACGGTCCGCGAGCAAGGCCGCTTGGCTGATATCATCATGCACCGTGCAGAGCACGATGAATTCGTCTCCTCCAACGCGCGCGACGAAACCACGGTCACCGACATTGGACTTGAGAACAGATGACGCATGCACCAGCATTGCATCGCCCGCCGCGTGGCCGAGTGTATCGTTGATGTGCTTGAAGCGGTCCAGATCGACGTGAAGCAGTGCTGCATAGCCGCCATTGAGCCTGGCCTTTGCCGCATAGTCTTCCAGCACTTGGTCCAGGTAACGCCGATTGGGCAAATCCGTCAGCGAATCGTGCAGCGCGACGTGTTCGATGCGGGCCTTGGCAGATTCAAGTTCCGTATTTTTCGACTCGGCCAACTGTTTTGCACGAACCAAATCGGTGTTCAGCAAAACGTCTGCCGTCACGTCCCACTCGGCACCGACCATTCGAGGCGAATTGTTGGCGGTCTGGTAGAAGATCGCCCTGGACCGGACGTGACGAATTTCGCCGTCCGGACGAACGATCCGGTATTCCGATGAATAAGTGCTCCGTCCGGCCGCGGCATTGTCGAAGTCTGTAAGCGCGCGAGGCAGATCTGCAGGATGAATGGCCCCGGCCCAGTCCGAATATCCGCGCGGCCCGCCGTCAGCCTCTCTACCGTATATTTCGTTGACGCGATCGTCCCACGCAAGATGATTGGTTTCGAGGTCGTGCTCCCACACTCCGATGGCCGACGCCTCCAGAGCAAGTTCCAACCGTCGCGACAGCCGATGCAGCTCCCAGTAGTTTCGCTGCCTTTCATTGATCAGGCGGCCTGCTGTCAGAAAGGGGATCAAGATCAGCGCCGCCGCTGCCGCCATGATCGCCCGGAGTTGCCAGGCGTTGGTCGGTGTGGCTGGCCATCCGCCCTTGGGAACTGCCGCGATCTGCCAGGAACCTGACGGGATTAGAACGTCGGCGGTTACCGGATCGCTCTTGACGACCCGTTCGTCGCCGAAGAACCGGACTCCCCTCGCGCCAAGGGCGTCATTGCCGATGAGCGCGACGTCAATCCCGAGATCCTTGTCGAGAAGACCGCTAGCCTGGTAGAGGCGCTGCACGTCGACGACTGCGGAAACGATGCCCCAGAACCGGTCGGTGTTGCCCGCGCTTTTTACGAAGACCGGAAATCGGCCGATGAAGGCCTGTCCACCTTGCTGCAGATCGACCGGGCCGGCAAGGATGAGTCTGCGCTCGTCGCGCGCACGCAAGGCGGCCGCGCGCTGCTGGTCGTTCTTTCGGTAGTCGAGGCCGATGGCCTTTTCGTTGCCGGCCATCGGATACATCAAGGAAATGACGAGGTCGGGCGCGCCGGCAATGTTGCGAAGTTGGGACTCTTCGTTGAACAGTCTGCTGGCAAGCTCCGCGAAGCGTTGCTCTCCCATATAGGGTTCGGTCGTAACTGCTGCGACCAGACCTCGCGCCAGCTGAAGGTTGCCGTTGATGTTCCCTTCGAGCTTGGCGCGAACGACATTGACCTTGGCCAGCACATCCGCGCGGGCGGCTTGGTCCGAGACGATCCTATTCTGATGGTCCGCGAATACGGCGCAAACGGCAATAACCACAATCGCTATCGCCGCCGGAATTCTTGCCGGTGAAAAGACGGCCCCCTTCACGCGGCCGAGCCTGTTGGCGAAAAAAGCCAATAGAGCGAGATTCCCTGTGCTTGTCAGCTCTCTGGGCGAGCCTCATCAAGGGAATAATAGTTCGCAATAACTTAATTTTAGCCTTCACAGTCTTTAAAATTTTTTGTGCCTTCGGACGCTGGTGTGCGGGTAATCGCCCCAGAACTCGCCACCTGGCGGAACTAGTGGCTATCGACCTTTTTCTGGACGATCCGATATGTCCCCACGCCACGCTTGGTTGCCCCAATTGAATAGGCCATCGGAATCTTGGGAGCGTTTTCGGGCAGGCCGTACATATCCTTGCCGGCCCTCACTGCGAATGAAAAGTGCTTCCAGGAAACCGTGTCGTGCTCGTTCAGAAAATCGAGCGTCAGCCCCGCAGCGATCAGCGCGTTCACCACGTCGCTGATCGGATGGATCCACTCATAATATCGAGGATGCTTCAAGGTTCGCTCATCGCCGGTATAGGTTTGCTCCTCGTTCCAGACGAGCGGTCGCGTTATCGGCGTTCTCCAGTCGTCCTTCAATTCGAGGGCGGCAGCCTTGCGATTGCACTGGAACATCAAGGGATGGCCCTCGGCCATATAGAGCCGGCCGCCGGGCCGAAGAAGATCGGCGACCACCCGCGCCCAACGGAAGACGTCGTCAAGCCAGTTCACCGACCCCCAGGTGACATAGACGATGTCATACGTCCGGTCGAGCGCTTCGACTGCCTCGTACAGCGGCGCTTCCACGAAGCGAACGTCACTGCCTGCCTTGGCGGCGAAATCCCGCGCCGCAGCGATCGCCCTTGGTGAAAAGTCCAGGCCTGTAGCGCTGCCTGCGCCAAGATTCCTCAGGCTGATCGTGTCGAGCCCGATGTGACATTGCAGATGGACGATGTCCTTGCCGAAAATGTCACCGACCTCGCGCGTTTCCAACTCATAGAGATTGGATCCACCCGCCAGCACATTCTCGATGCGGTAGCTGCCTGTTCTGTCGGTCGCGTGTAGTTCGGCCCGATCATCCCAATTCAGGAGGTTCGCGTCCAAAAACGGTTCCAAATCGCCCCCCTGATCTCAGCCGCAAGGTTAACAGCTGGTTAATGTAGATTGCAGCGAGTGGGGCATGCACGTCAATCCCAAGGCCTTGCGATGTCACAAGTGCCTGGGGCATCAGCGGTGCCGGTCGTCGACCAGAGGTGAAAGCCCATCGAGCACCAGGCTCCGGAACATGACGTCGACCTCAGACGGCAGCAGCCCAGGCTTCCGTTCGAACCACCAGTTCAGGGTCGTAAGGAAAGCGCCGACGATAAATTGCACGACGAAGTCGCGCGGCATCCTATCGCCGTGGAGAGTACGGGGCATCTCCCGCCGCACCATCTCCGACAGGATCAGGCGGATTTCGTTTTCCGCCACGGCGCCGCCTCGTGCGCCGATCATCGTCCGGTAGTGGTCGGCATACCGGGCCGCATGTTCGAACATCGCCGTGCTGAAGCCAAGCGGATCGTCGTGCGACGTTCCGGCGGCTGCGCGCACCGCCGATTGCGCCTCTTTGAGTTCCTCCCGAAGCATCTGGAACCCGCTTCGGAGCAGATCCTCCTTGCCGGTGTAATGCGCATAGAATGTCGAGCGGCCGATGTCGGCCTCATCGACGATGTCCTGCACGGAGAGGGCCTCGTAGCCCTTGCGCAGCATGAGCGTCATCAGCGCCTGATGGAGGGCTTTGCGGGTACGGGCGGCTCGCCGATCGATCTCGCGCGCCATCGATCGCTCCTTCTTCGCCAGCCCACGAAGCGCCTATCCCGACACCCTTTTCCAGGACGTCAGACTGGGATTGTCCACTAACAGACGTTTCGCCTGCATCGTCCGTCGAAAATTCCGAACATAGTGTCCATTATCATACGGATTGTTTCGAAGCTTCACTAGCGGCAGATGCCCCGGCATTCGCTCTCGCGCTGTTGAACGAAGGACGTGATGAACATGCACCATCTGCGAAGCGACATGCATTCGGCTGGAACCACAATCGGCCCGGACGCCAACAAGGGGATCGGTTTTCCGCGCCTCTATGACCTGTTGGTCCTCATGCTGACGCGTGGGCGGGACCGGGCTTACCGCGAGGCTCTGCTCGATCTGGCCGGTCTGGCGGCCGGCTTCCAGCTGCTGGACGTCGGATGCGGCACCGGCACCCAGGCGATTTCTGCCTGGTGCCGCGTGCAGCCCGGAGGATCGGTTGTAGGCGTCGACGTCTCCGAAAAGATGCTTGCCGCGGCTCGCCGCAAGGCGAACCGGGCCGGCCTCGATATCCCATTTCATCATGCCGATGCGGCCGAACTGCCGTTCGCGGATGGGCGCTTCGATGCCGTCACGTTCACGACGGTGCTGCACATGGTGCCGGAAGCAAGGCGCGGGCTTTGCCTGCGAGAGGCCGCGCGCGTTCTGCCCCCGGGCGGGCGGCTGTTGCTGGTCGACTATGCGGGCCCCGTCAGCGAGCGCGGACACATGTCGGCAAAGCACGGCCTGCATGGCCAGTTCGACCTGCACCGCCTCCGCGAACCGCTGGCGGCAGCCGGGTTCGAGCGTATCGAAGGCGGCCCGCTCAACTGGCTCGGCCTGCATTACCTGCGCGCCGTCAGGGTGTGACGATTACGGTCACGCCGATGGCGGCGCAGATATCCGACGTGACCATGGCGAGCGACCTAACCCTTGATCGCCGAGCCCACGATCGAGTCGACGAAGAAGCGCTGCAGGAAGACGAAGAGCACCAGCGGCGGCAGCACGGCGAGCGTCGCGCCGGCCATCACCAGGCCGGTGTTGACGGCGCCGCGATTGTAGCTGAGCAGTCGGCTCAGGCTGATCACGATCGGATAGGCGTCGGCGTTCCCCTGCAGCACGGTGAGCGGCCAGAGGCAGCTGTTCCAGTGGTAGACGAAGGCGAACAGCGCAAGGGCCGCGATCGCGGGCGCGACGCTCGGCGCCACGATCTTGAACAGGATGAGCAGCTCGGAGGCGCCGTCCATGCGCGCGGCGTCGATCAGGTCGTCCGGCACGCCGGCGATGAACTGGCGCATCAGGAAGATGCCGAAATATGCCGAGAAGTTCCTCGACCATCAGCCGCTGAACAAAGGCGATTCCATCATCATCTTCGGCCACAGCGGCCGCAATTCCTCCGGCATCAACACCGCGCTCTATGCCAAGAAGCGCGGCATCTTCGTCGTGGCGGTCACCAGCAAGAACAATCTCGACAAGCCGGTCACGCATTCGTCCGGCAAGCGGCTGGCGGATGCCGCCGACCTCGTCATCGACACCTGCTCGCCGATCGAGGATGCGGTGGTGCCGATCGAAGGCTGGAGCCGTCCGGTGTCGGGCTCCTCGACGGTGCTCGCCATGGTCATGGCGCATGAGCTGCTCGCGCGCACCGCCGAGCAGCTCTCGAAGCGCGGCATCGAACTGCCGGTCTTCGCTTCGCCAACCATTGCCGGCGTGACGCTGCACGACACCGATGTGATCTACGGGGTCTACCGCGAGCGCATGATCGAGGCACAGAAGAAGCACCTGCCGACCTTCCAGGCGACCATGCGCGGGGAGTGAATGACGGCTCGGGAGGCGTGCCAGCGCCTCCCGAGCCGTCAGAGCCGGCGCCGGATACCTGCCCGTGCCGAGTGCTTGGGCGGCACGTCGTTCTCATCCGGATTGGGGATGGGTTCCTCGTCCGGCAGCCTCTCCGGATCCGGTTCGCGCATCGGCTTCGGGTCGGGAAACGGCGGCGGCGTGGGGACCGGCGTTGGCGTCGGGTCGGGATTGGGGAGAATGGCCATAAAGTGATTTCCCTCGTTGCGCTGGCGAGCCGTCGGCGTGATGCGGTTTCCGGCAACCGGATATCTGCCCGACCAGAACATGATGGATTGGCCGCCGCATCTGGCGCTTCATCGAAACCTGATTGGCCGGCGGCTGACGCTTGGCAGAACGGTCACGACCGGGGATGGTTCCACATGATCGCGCCGCGTTTGGGCGGCGCCGGGCATGAATGACGATCAAATGATTTCCCGTCGTCCATTTCGCCCTTGCCGGAGCCATGCAGCGCCTTAGTTCCGTTGCGGGGCGGGTGATCATCTGCCGACATAGGAGGCGGCCTTGAAGCACCAAACCGTAGACCAACTCAATGCCGTTGCCGACGTTCATGCTGAAGCAGCGGTTCTCATCGCCAGTCGAGGCCAACGCCTCGAACGCTGGGCGCAACTTCTCGAGCAGGACCCAGGCCGGCGCCTCATGGCGCTTGCGGGCACCGAATACGCCACTCCAGACGTGCGCGAAAAGATGCGTTCCACCGGATCGCCGATCACTGTCGCCTTCGAAGACCCGATCTTTCGTGCTCAGGGCCTGAAGGATGACACGTACGGCGAAGCGAAGCGCTTCTTCGAGCTCAGCGACTGGCAGTTGCATGAGGTCGTCTGCCATTGCCATGTCGGCGCCAATCTGCCGGCACGCTGGGCGGCGTCCCGCGTTCGCGCGGCCATCTCTCCTGGCTCAGGCATCCTTGCCTGGCTGAGAGGGGTGTTCATGCACTGAAGCGATTGCCGCGGTTCCAAGAACCGCGGCATCGTTCAATATCGGGACTTTGCCGAAGACGGAGGGGAGTTTTCTTCTCTCCCCGCCGGCCGGCAGCTAGAGCGGTTCACCGTTTCACGGAAACGCCGAACCGCTCTATCTCTTTGTTTTCACGCAACTTCGGACGGAAAGCCCAGTCAGCGATCGATCTCGCCGAACACGATATCCAGCGATCCTATGATGGCCGCAACGTCGGCGATCATGTGTCCGCGCGACAGATAATCCATCGCCTGGAGGTGGGCGAAAGACGGCGCGCGGATCTTGCAGCGATACGGAACATTGCTGCCGTCCGAGACCAGATAGACGCCAAACTCCCCTTTCGGCGCTTCCACCGCCGCGTAGACCTCGCCGGGCGGTACGCGGTGGCCTTCGGTGTAGAGCTTGAAATGGTGGATCGTGGCTTCCATTGAACGCTTCATGGTGGCGCGCGGCGGCGGCGTGATCTTCTGGTTCGCCACGGCGACCGGCCCCGCGCCGCCGGTCGAGCGCAATTTCTCCAGGCACTGCCTCATGATCCGCACGGACTGCCGCATCTCCTCCATGCGCACGAGATAGCGGTCGTAGCAGTCGCCGTTCTTGCCGATGGGAATGTCGAAATCCATCTCCGGATAGCATTCATAGGGTTGCGCCTTGCGCAGGTCCCAGGCGGCGCCCGAGCCGCGCACCATGGGGCCGGAGAAACCCCACGCCCAGGCGTCATCGAGAGAGATGACACCGATATCCGCATTGCGCTGCTTGAAGATGCGGTTTTCGGTCAAGAGTTCATCGAGATTTCTCAATACTTTCAGGAACGGATCACAGAAATCCCAGATGTCGTCGAGCAACTCTCCCGGCAGATCCTGATGCACGCCGCCGACCCTGAAATAGTTGGCATGCATGCGGGCGCCGGATGCGCGCTCATAGAACACCATCAGCTTCTCGCGCTCGGCGAAGCCCCAGAGCGGCGGCGTCAGCGCGCCGATATCCATGGCCTGCGTGGTGACGTTGAGCAGATGCGACAGCAGCCGGCCGATCTCGCAAAACAGGACGCGGATGAGTTGCCCACGCCGGGGAACGGATATTTCGAGCAGCTTCTCGGCGGCGAGGCAGAAGGCATGCTCCTGGTTCATCGGCGCCACATAGTCGAGCCGGTCGAAATAGGGCAGGGCCTGCAGGTAGTTCTTGTGTTCGATCAGCTTCTCGGTGCCGCGGTGGAGCAAGCCGATATGCGGATCGGCGCGGTCGACGATTTCGCCGTCGAGTTCCAGCACCAGCCGGAGCACGCCGTGCGCCGACGGGTGCTGCGGCCCGAAGTTGAGCGTGAAGTTGCGGACTGCGGTTTCGGTCATGGCGGCCCCTTCGCGGACTCTGGTTTGTTTTGCCGGCCCCGTCCGGTCAAGCGCGCTAGAGCAATTCCAGGAAAAGTGCGCAGTGGTTTTCCGTCCGGAATTGCGTAAAAACAAACGCTTAGAGCGGGCCGGCGATCCTATCAAACGCTGAACCGCTCTGGGCGGCGCCGATCACGTCGTCGTCTGGATGATCAGCGTGAGGGTACCGTCGCCATCGATATTGGCAGCGACAACCTGCGATGAATTCAAGCCGTTCGCGCGCAGGACCGATACCGCCTCGGGCGAGTCGTCGACCGACTTCTGCAGCTTCGCCAAGTCCTTCGCGGTCGTCCTGGTGACCACGGCTTCCGCCTGTGTCTTCACTTCAGCGGACAGATCCTCCATCGCCACCACCACAACGTTGGTGAAGCGCTGGCCGGGATTTTCCGGATCGGGTTGCGCCTGGCCGGGTGAGGGTTCCTGTGCCGGAGGCAAGGCCTGCGGCGGCTGCGGATCGGCACGCTGGGCGGAAACCGGCTGCGCCAAGGCAAAGGTCGAAAGAGCGAGCACCATCGTCAACGTCCGCATCGTCTTTCCTCCATGTCTCGAAGTTTGACGACACAACCCCTCCGCCGAGCGATGGTTCCCGGCGAAGAGCGGCAAGTTGGCGGCGAAGGTCGGCCGTTCAGCTCCGCCATTCACGGCCAAATGGGGATCAGATGGTCAGCACCGACAGCGCCGCGGCCTGCAGGCGCTCGAACGCCGCGAAGCGCCTGTCGTGCCAGGCGACAAGCGAGGGGTTGGGCGAATAGACCTCACCCACCTCCGACATCGCCGACATGGCTGCGGGAAGGTCCGCGTGGCGGCCGGCGGCCACGGCGCCGAGCATCGCCGAGCCGAGCAGCACGGGCTCGGGGGATGTCGGGGCATAGACCACCTTCCCCGTGGTGTCGGCGATGAGCTGCCGCACCAGCGGGCTCTGCCCCGCGCCGCCGCTGATGGCGATCGTGTCGATGTTGATGCCGCAGGCGCGCATGGCCTCCAGGATCTGCCGGGCGCCGTAGCCGAGGCCGCAGAGGCCGGCGAGATAGAGCGCGACGAGGCTGTCGGGGCCGGTCGTCATGTCCAATCCGGCGATCAGCCCGCGCGCGTCGGGATTGGCCAAGGGGGCACGGTTGCCGAGAAATTCGGGAACGACGTGCAGGGCGCCGATCAGCCTGTCCGCCTTGGCCGCGCCGCCATGCCGCTCCGCCTCCTGCGCCAGCCATTGGCTGAGGCTCTTGCCGCTTCGCGCTGCGACCCCGGCAAGCTCGACGGCGGCGGGGTGCATGCCGACCAGGCGATCGATGGCGGCGCCCGCGGCCGACTGGCCGCCTTCGTTCAGCCACAGACCCGGCACCATCGCGGAGAAGTAAGGACCCCACACGCCCGGCACGAAGGCCGCCTGCTCGGTCGTCGTCATGGTGCAGGCGGAGGTGCCGAAGACATAGGCCATGCGCGTCGTCACGTCGCCGGCGCCGCCGCGGGCGCCGACCGAGCCGATGCCGCCGGCATGGGCATCGATCATGCCGGCCGCCACCGGCGTTCCAGGCAAAAGGCCAAGCTCGGATGCCGCCTCCTTCGTCAAGCCGCTGGAGAGCGCGCTCCCGGGCGCCACGATCTCGGTGCCAATCCGCGCGAATCTCTCATCCGCAAGCGTGCCCAGGCCAATTTTACGCAAATAGGCGTCGTCCCAGCGCGCTTCATGCGCGAGATAGGTCCATTTGCAGGTCACCGTGCAGGTCGAGCGCGCGAGGCTACCGGTCGCCCGCCAGGTGAGGAAATCGGCGAGGTCCATGAACTGCCAGGCGTAGGCGAAGGTCCGCGGCATGGTCTCGGCAAGCCACAAGAGTTTCGGCGTCTCCATCTCGGGCGAGATGGTGCCGCCGACATAGCGCAGCACGTCCTCGCCGGTGTCGTTGATCCTGCGCGCCTGCTCGGTGGCGCGATGGTCCATCCAGACGATGATGTTGCGCTCCGGATCGCCTGACGGGCTAACCGTCAGCGGCGCGCCGCCCGGCCCGAGGACGACAAGCGAGCAGGTGGCGTCGAAGCCGATGCCGTGCACCGATTGCGCCGAAATGCCGGTGAGCGCCACCGCCTCGCGGACGGTGGCCGCAACCGCGCGCCAGATGTCGTTGCTCGATTGCTCGACGATGTGGCCTTCGGCGTGCCAGACGGCGATGTCGGCCTTGGCGGATGCAAGCATGGCGCCCGCTTCGTCGAAGACGCCCGCACGGGCGCTTCCCGTTCCGATGTCGATGCCGATGAAGTGGCTGCTCATGACCTCAGATCCTTCGCCCAATCCGTCCGGTTCCTAAAGGTCATTGCTTTGCGGCAGGATGACAAGGTCGCGAATGGTGATGTTGCGCGGCCTGGTCAGCATGAACATGACGGCTTCCGCCACCTCGACCGGCTGCATCAGCCCGCCGGCGGCAAGCTCCTGTTCGAGCTTGTCCTTCGGCCAGTCCTTGATCAGCGCGGTGACCACCGGTCCAGGCGCGACGGCGCCGACGCGCAAGCCGTATTTGGCCACCTGCCTTCTCACGGTGTGGACGAAAACCTGAACCGCGTGCTTGGAGGCGGTGTAGATCGGCTCCCACACGACGGGCACCAGGCCGGCGATGGAGCTGGTCATGACGATGTCGCCTGTCTTGCGTTCGACCATATGCGGCAGCACGGCGCGGATGGAGCGGAAAGCGGCATTGATGTTGAGGTTCAGCATGCGGTCCCACGCATCGGGGTCGCCGCTCGCCACCTCGCCGCCGACATAGGCACCGGCATTGGCGTGGAAGATATCGAGCCGGCCGGCGCGATCGAGGATTTCCGGCATCATGCGGGCGGCATCGGCGGCGTCCGTCAGATCGACCCGCAACGGGATCGCCGCCGGGCCAAGCTCCTCGCAGACGGCATGCACCGCTTCTTTGTCGCGGTCGACCAGCACCACGCGCGCGCCTTCCGAGACCATCATGCGGGCGCATTCGAGCCCGATGCCGGAGGCCGCTCCGGTGACCGCGGCGACCTTGTCGATCAGTTTCTGAGCCATGCGTTCCTCGTCTTCCTATCCATCTTGCCGGACCCGTGGCGCAGGCAAAGCTTTGCCTCGCCGGGACTGGCATGCCCGGCCACATCTCGATGGCGCTGTCTGTCATGCCAGCCGGCTAGGCCGCTTTCGCCAGGTTGATGTTGTGCAGTGTCAGCCGCCGGAAATGCGAGGGCGTCATGCCCTTTTCGGCGAGGAACTGCCGGTTGAAGTTTGAAAGGGTGTTGTAGCCGACCTCGAAGCAGATGTTGGTGATCGAGGCCTGCTCGTCGCTCATCAGCATCTGGCAGGCCAGGTTGATGCGCAGCCGCTTCACATACTGCACCAGCGTCATACCGGTGTGCTGGCGGAAGGAGCGGGAAAAGACGCTGGGCGACTGGCCGGCGATGGCAGCCAGATCCGTCTCGCTGAAGGGCTGGGTCAGGTTCTCGCGCAGATAGGCGAGCGCCTTGTTGATGCCGGCCGACATGTAGCCCGACGGGTCCGGCAGGTAGCTTGCGCTGGCAAGCATCCGCGCGCCTTCGGCGCGGCTGAGCAGGCCCATCATCATCATGAACAGCTCGATGCGGCGCACGCCCTGCGAATTCATGATCTCTTCCATCAGTGGGGCGAGCTGGCGGCTGGTCTGCCGGCTGAACAGCACACCGCGACGCGAGGCTTCGAGCACCGGCGTCAGCACCGCAAGCTCGGGGAAGGTGTTGATGGCGCCGTCGATGAAACCCTCGTTGAACTGGATGATGCGGCAGCGCAGCGGCACCGTTGCATCCTTCGGCACATCGCTCACCCAGTTGTGCGGCAGATTGGGGCCAGTCAGCACCAGATTGCCCGGCTCGAACTCGCCGATGAAATCGCCGACGAAATAGCGGCCGCGGGTAGCGACGATGAGATGCAGCTCGTATTCCGGATGGAAATGCCAGCGCACCGTGCGGAACGGATAGCCGTGCGACCAGGCGGTGAACGACTCGCCCGGCCTGATCTGCACAACCTCGAGATCAGGTTTCATCGCTGTTCCTCCACTATCGAAGCCTCAAGACGCATCCCCTCTACGACGCGCTACCTCCCATCAGCCTCATGCCAGCCAAACTACTGAGCCGACAAAATCGGCGCCACCATGTTCCCGTCGCATCATTGGTACTTTTTTGACTATTCTGAGCCTCCACGATACCCGCTCGTTCCTTCAAACGACACCGCGTTCCTCGCTCCTTATGCGGAAGGCATCGACGGCGATCGCGAGCAGGATCATCGCGCCGCCGATCATCTGGATGTAGTAGGCCGAGACATTGATGAGCTGCAGGCCGGTCTGGATGACGGTGATGAGCAGCGTGCCCCCAAGCATGCCGATGACCCGGCCGCGGCCGCCGAAGAGCGAGACGCCGCCGATGACGGGCGCTGCCACGGCATAGAGCAGCGTCGTGCTGCCGACAGTGACGCTGACGCCGCCGAGATAGGACGTGTAGAGGAAGCCGGCGAGGCCGGCGAGGAAGCCGGAAGCGGTGAAGGCGCCGAGCCTCGCGCGCTTGACGTTGATGCCTGCCGCGTTCGCTGCGCGGCGGTTGCCGCCGGTGGCATAGAGGTTCCGGCCCCAGGCCGAATAGGCAAGCACGACATGTGCCAGGAGATAGGCGACGAAAAGCGCGATCGGCATCACCGGCCAGCTGCCGACGGTGGCGCTGCCTATGTAGCTGTAACCGTCGTCGGTGACGACCATGGTGCGCGCCTGTGTGGCGCCGAGCACCGCGCCCTGCAGGAAAAGCCCCATCGCCAACGTCGCGATCAGCGAATTCATGCGCAGATAGGTGACGAAGTAGCCGTTGAGCAGGCCGATGAGGACGCCGGCCGCGATGGTAATGAGCACAGCCAGCGTCCAATGGACGCCGAATTGCTGCATGGCGTAGGCGCCGACCATGCTCGAGAAGACGAGATTGCCGACCACCGACAGATCGATCTCGCCGATCAGCAGCGTGAAGGAGACCGCGAGCACCAGCACGCCCAGCGTGGTCGCCTGCACCAGCACGTTCTGCAGGTTGCCTTCCGAGAGGAAGAATGGATTGAGGAAACCGGCAAGGATGCTGAACACTACGATCAGGATCCAGACCACATTGTCGAGAAGGAATTTCTTGCTGGCCATTGCCTATACTGCCCCTGTCATCGCGCCGTTCTCGCTTCGGCGATCGCATCGATGGTTATCTCGGCTCCCTGCAGCGTGCGCGCGATACAGCCCCTGGAGAAGATCACGACGCGGTCGACGAGACGCTGCATCTCCTCGGGATCTTGCGCCAGCAGCAGCACGCTGACGCCCTTCTTCGTCGCATCGTCGATCAGGCGGTGGATCTGCTCCTTGGCGGCGACGTCGACGCCGACGGTCGGTTCGTCGAGCAGGAGCAGCCTCGGATTGCGTTCCAGCAACCGGCCAAGCAGCACCTTCTGCTGGTTGCCGCCCGACAACTCGCCGATCTCCTGACGGCCGCTGCCCATGACGATGTCCATGGCGCCGCGGGCTTCGCGCATGCGGCGGTTCATGCCGGTGCCGCTCACCAGCCAGCCGAGCGACCGCGGCCAGTTGCCGAGGTTGAGGTTCTCGGTCACCGACATCGAGCCGACCAGGCCTTCGCCGATGCGGTCGTGGGTAAGATAGGCGACACCGGATTCCAGGTTGCGCCCCGGCGAGTCGAGACGCGCCTCGCGGCCATCGATCAGGACGGCGCCGGCTTCGACGGGCAGCAGGCCGCCCAGCGCCCGCATCAGTTCCTGCGGCCCTTCGCCGAGCAGGCCGACGAGGCCGACGATTTCGCCACGGCCGATCGTCAGATCGACCGGCCCGCCGCCGGGAAAGGTCAGCCCGCGGAGCTCGATGGCGGTCGGATGGTTCTCGCGGCTGCGGTGGAACTCGGCGACATCGGCACCGGTGATGACGCGCGCCATGGCGTCGGCCGACAGATCCGCCGCCTTGCCGCTGGCGGTGACTTCGCCGTCGCGCAGCACCGTGTATTCCGAACAGAGCTGCCGCACCTCGTCATTGTGGTGCGAGATGTAGATGAAGGACGTGCCTCTTTCGGTGAGGCTCTCGACCCACTCCAGCAGATGCAGGCGCTCCGCCGCGGCGAGGCCCGCCGTCGGCTCGTCGAGGATGATCAGAGAGGCTTCGCTCGCGACCGCCTTGATGATGGCGAGCCTGCGCCTGTCGCTGGCGCCGAGGTCGCCGGCGCGCCGCCTCGGGTCGACGGGTATGCCATGGCTATCGAGCTGCCGCGCCGCCAGGCGATGAAGTGCTGCCCAGTCGGTCAGGCCGAAGCGCCTGGGCAGTTCAGGCAGCAGAAGGTTCTCGCCGATCGAGAGGTCCTCGAAGATTTCCGAATGCTGCGACAGAAGATGGAGCCCGCGCTTCTTGCGCGCCGTCAGCGGCAGGGCCGACACGTCCTCGCCGTTCAACAGGATCGAGCCGCCGTCGTGGCGCAAAAGGCCAGCGACGATGTTGGACAGCGTCGATTTGCCGGCGCCGTTCTTGCCGAGCAGGCCATGGATCGCGCCGCGCGACACGCTCAGTGACACGCCGTCCAGCACCGCAAGCGGGCCGAAGCGCTTGAAGACGTTGTCGACGGTCAAAACAGCATCGGAGCTGTTCGGCGCATGACTATCGGGCACGATCGTGCCTTCGGCGACATTCATCTGGATAACCGGTAGTTCCGAAATGGGGTGAGAACGCGACGGCGTTCCCACCCGTGCTCGCGGCTGAAATATCAGCCGGCGTTCTGCTGCATGTTCCACACCTGGGTCACGACGTTGGCCCAGTGACGCGGATCGTCGGCGTTTTCCTTGGTGAGGAAGTAGGGCGGGATGGTGAGCAGCGGGCCGGACGGGCTGTCGGCGATGGTGCCCTTCTCCCAGAAATATTTCTTGTTCTCATATGGCCCAGTCGGAACTGGCTTGCCCTTCAGCGTGTACTCTTCCAGAAGGTCGACGACGATCTCGACATAGGCGATCGGGTCCTGCGCGATATCGGCGTCGATCTCGCCGGCCTTCACCCATTCCAGCGCGTTCGGCGAGGCGTCGATGCTGGTCAGGATGATGTGCTTCTCGTGGCCGACCGGAAACAGTCGTTTCTGCGTTTCGAGAGCCTTGCGCGCGTCGACGACGAAGATGTCGGTCGGCATGTGGATGGCGTCGAGGTCCGGGCGCTCGCGCAGCGTCGCCGAGACCACGGCGAGCGCCTGCTCATGCTGGTTGTTCTGCGGCCGCGAGATGATCTCGATGTCGGGATATTTGCTCTTCAGCGTGTCCTCGAAACCGTCCTTGCGGTCGCGCAACGCCACGGCCGTCAGCGAGCCGTAGTTGTTGAGCACGCTGCCCTTCGGCGAGCCGTGTTTCTTGGTCAGCAACTCGGCGGTCTTCTCCGCCGCCATGACGCCCGACTGCTTGTTGTCGAAAGTGACGGAGGCCGCCACCTCGCCGCCGGTGAGCACGGTGTCGACCATGCCGAGCGGCACGCCAAGCGACTTCGCCTTCTTGCTCAGCGGAATGAGCAGCTCCGAATCCAGCGCATCGGAAATGAGGTAGCGCGGCTTCTGCAGCAGCAGGCTGTTCCAGTCGTTGACCTGCGCGTTGGCATCGCCGTTGGCGTCCTTGCCGACGAACTCCAGGCCAAGGCTTTCGACCTTGCGCTTCAGCGCCTCCTGCAGCACGACAAAGAAGAAGAAGCCGAGATAGCCGGTCTCCCAGGCCACCACCTTGGATGCCGCGCCTTGCGCCGCGGCCCGCTCGCCTCCCGCCAGCAACAGGCCGCCGGCGGCGGCTGCCGCGCCCTGCAAAAGCGCGCGGCGGTTCATCGTAAAGCTCTTGGTCTCGCAACCCATGTCTCGCTCCCTAAAAATGGTTGGAATCCTTGTCGGCGCGGCTTTTCCACGAAGCCACCCGGCAGGGCACGCGGCCCCGGACATCTCCCGGACGTCTCCTCCCCCGGCGATCTGATGTCGATTTCAGGCTAGGCGCGCGCTGTCCGGCCAGCCACCCCGTTCCGGGGCGGGTGTTAGTACTTTTTTGATTGCGCTCGGGAAAACCGATGCCGCGGCTGCGTCATCGCTCCCGGAAAGCAACAAGAGGGCCGCCTGTTCGCGGCACTCGGAGTCAAAAATGTATGCGTCGCGCAAAGCGCAATCGCTAGCCCGCGCCGCGCCGCGCGGCTATCTGTGTTCGCGAAAGGCTGCGCGCCGAAATCGAAGGGATGGAAAGAATGCAACACTGGATCGGAACCTGGAGCGCAAGCCCGATGAATGTCTGGCCGGGAGACGCCGTGCTCTACGGCTTCCACCAGCAGACCGTGCGCCAGGTGTTGCGCGTCAGCAAGGGCGGCGAGAGGTTGCGAATCAGGCTGTCCAACGAATATGGCGCCTCGCCGATCCGGATCGGCGCCGTCACCGTGGCCGCTGCCGCGAAAGGCGGCGCGGTCGAGGCCGCCAGCATCCGGCAAGTGACATTCGGCGGCGAGAAGCAGACCGATCTGGCGCCCGGCGCGCCGCTGCTCAGCGACCCGATCAAGCTCAAGGTTCCCGATCTCGGGCAGATCGCGATCAGCCTCTATTTCCCCGACTTCGCGCCGATCGAGACCTACCACTACGAGGCGCAGCAGACGGCTTACATTTCCGAGTTCGGCGATTTCGCCGAAGCACTCGAACTGCCTGTCCAACAGACCTCGACCAGCCGATATTTCCTCAGCGCCGTCCTGGTCGAGAGCGGACTGGGCAGCGGCTCGCTGGTTTGTCTCGGCGATTCCATCACCGACGGCTTCGGCTCGACCGTCGACGGCAATGCGCGCTGGCCGGACCGGCTGGCGGAGCGGCTCGCCAGAAGCGGCCGGCTGTCAGGCATCGGCGTCCTCAACCAGGGGATCGGGGGCAACCGCGTGCTTGCCAGCCGCGCCCGCGGCGCCAACGCGCTCGCCCGCTTCGACCGCGACGTGCTCAGCTTTCCCAACGTCAAATGGATCTCGGTGCTGGAAGGCATCAACGACATCGGCTGGCCGGAGACCATGCTCGCCGGAGGCCAAGAGGCCGTCGCGGTCGAAAGCCTGATTTCAGCCTATCGGCAGTTGATCGCGCGCGCCCGGCTCAACGGCATCAAGATACTGCTCGGCACGCTGCCGCCCTTCGGCGGCGCGTTCGAGGGCCAGCCGCTAAAGACCTTCTACTCTGCGTCCAAGGAGCGCGACCGCCAGGCGGTGAACGCCTGGATCAGGACATCGGGCGAAGCCGATGCCGTCGTCGATTTCGAGCATGCGCTTGCCGATCCCGCCAACCCGCCCACGCTGCTCACCGCCCTCGATTGCGGTGACGGCCTACATCCGTCCGACGATGGCTACGCCGAGATGGCCAAGGTGTTCGAGAAGGCTTTCGAGGGTTTGCTCGTCGCCCAGGAGGACAAACTCCAGCTCTGAATTGATGGCGGAGGGAGCGCGGATGGTTCAGCAAACTCCCGCCGCCACGTCGGCCGATCAGGCGGCGTATCTCGCCATTGCGGGTTGTCTCGACCACTGGGCATACCAGGCGTCGAACAGCTTGAGCTGCTGCTCGGCATAGCCGCGCTGGCTGTCGCTCAGCGCGTCCGTCTCGTTGAAGTGCAGCCGGTATTCGGGGTTACCCTTGAGCACCATCATGTGCTTGAAATAGAGCACCAGGTCCGGACCCTCGTCGAAGGAGGAGAGCACACCAAGAGCGGCGTCCAGCTCCAGCGCCAGCCGGCGCGCTTCGGCGTCGCCCTTGGCCGCCGCCTGGCTGAGACCCACGAGATGCAGCACCTCCTTGGGCAGCACGTTGCCGATGCCGGTGATGGCGCCCGAGGCGCCGCAATTGACGAAACCGTGGAAGACGGCGGTGTCGACGCCGATCATCAGCGCAACCTCGTCGTCGCGGCTGGTGATGTTTTCCGCCGCATAGCGCAAATCCGCCGGACCGCCGAACTCCTTGAAGCCAACCAGGTTCGGATGCTCGGCCCGCAACGCGAAGAACAGATCGGCGCGCGTGGCAAAGCCGTAATAGGGGCTGTTGTAGATGACAGCGGGCAGGTCGGGCGCTGCCGCGAGGATCGCCTTGAAGTGGTGGCGCTGCGCCGTCACCGACGGTCCGCGCGACAAGACGCGCGGGATCACCATGAGGCCGCGTGCGCCGACTTTCTGGGCATGCGCGGCGTGGGCCACGGCACTGGCCGTGTTGACCGCGCCGGTGCCGACGATCACCGGCACGCCGGCTTTCACCAGGCGCTCGACGCCTTCCATGCGCTGCTCGTCGGTCAGCAAGGGCCAGTCGCCCATGGAGCCGCAATAGACGACCGCCGACATTCCGGCAGCGATCAGCTCGCGTCCCTTGCGCACGAGCGCTTCGAAGTCGGGAAGGCGGTCATTCGTGCAAGGCGTCATCAGCGCCGGCATGCAGCCGGAAAAGACATTGGCGTTCATTCGGATTCTCCTTGAGGCTGGCACGCAGGTTGGTCAGTTTGTCCCGGAGTGATACCGCTTGCCAAGCGGATAGTCGTGGCCGACAGGGAGAAACAATGCGTACCAGAACCAGCATTCGCGTCGTCGGTTGCCATGCCGAAGGTGAGGTCGGCGATGTCATCGTGGGCGGCGTGCTGCCGCCGGCCGGCCGCACGATGATGGAAAAGATGATCACGATGGAACGCGATCACGACCATATAAGGCGCATGCTGATCTGCGAGCCGCGCGGCAGCGTTGCCCGGCACGTCAATCTCCTGGTCCCCTCGACACGCGAGGATTGTGTCGCCGGCGCCATCATCATGGAGCCGACGGAATACCCGCCGATGTCCGGCTCCAACACGATCTGCGTCGCCACCGTGCTGCTCGAGACCGGCATGGTGCCGATGAACGAGCCCGAGACGCGCTTCAAGCTCGACATGCCCGGCGGCGTCATCGAGGTGCGCGCCGAATGTCGCGACGGCAAATGCCTGTCCATAACCTTCCGCAACGCGCCGGCCTTTGCCGAACGCCTCGATGCCGATATCGAGGTGGAAGGGGTCGGCACGCTAAAGGTCGACATCGCCTATGGCGGCATGTTCTACGCCATCGTCGATGCCAAGGCGCTTGGCTTCTCGGTCGTTCCCGACGAGGCGCGAGAGCTGGCCGTCGTCGGCGAGAAGGTCCGCCACGCAGCGCGCGAGCAGCTCGATGTCGTGCATCCGGAATTCGAGCACGTGCGCGGTGTGTCGATCGTGCAGTTCGCCATGCCGTTCCAGGGGCCGGGCAACGTCACGCGCAACACCTGCATCGTCTCGCCCGGACGCTCCGACCGCAGCCCGACGGGAACCGGCACATCGGCCCGCATGGCCGTGCTGCAGGCGAGGGGCCTGATGAAGGCCGGCGATGTACTGATCCATGAATCGATCATCGGCTCGCGCTTTACCGGCAAAATTCTCGAACTGACTGAAATCGCCGGCCGCAAGGCGATCGTTCCGCAGATCACCGGCCGCGCCTGGATCACGGGCGAGCACAACTACTATCTCGATCCGACGGATCCTTATCCGCAAGGCTATGTGCTGTCGGACACCTGGGGCACGTCGACCTCGGTGAAGCAGTAGCGCGACCGGCGATGCCGACGAACCGACCGGACGGACTGGCCGAGCGTGACGTCGGCGGAGGTTGCAGCGTGTCGCTCGCCAAGATCGATCTATCCGGCGGTTCGCCTGCGCAAAATACAAGGTCGCCGACCTTGTGGATGCCAGACATGGAGTAAGGCGAGCCCCACATCGATGGCTTGATGGGTCAAGATTTGCTGGCTGAGAGAGCGTCTTTGATTTTGCTCAGTTTTGTCCAATTTGGACAAAACATGGAGCCATGCGTCCACATTTCGGGTTAGTGTTCAGCCTGTCGTCTTTTGCCAAGCCTCGAAAGCCCAAGGCGATCCGATGGAACCCTTCGTCTATAACGGCCAGCCGGCCCGGGTCATTTTCGGATCCGGCACCATCCGGCAACTGCCCGAGGAATTGGATCGGCTGGGTTTGAAGCGGGTCGCCGTGCTGGCAACGCCGCCGCGGGAGCCGGAAGCGCGACGCCTTGCCGAACGGCTCGGCGACCGCGCCGCCGGCGTTTACGCGGGGGCGACGATGCACACACCCGTGGAAGTCACGGAGGATGCCTTGCGCGTCGTGCTGGACCTCAAGGCGGACGGGCTCGTTGCCGTGGGCGGCGGGTCGACAACCGGTCTTGCCAAAGCCATTGCGCTGCGCACCGACCTGCCGCAGGTCGTGGTCCCGACCACTTATGCGGGCTCGGAAATGACGCCGATCCTCGGGGAAACCAGGGATGGCGTGAAAATCACGCAGTCGAGCCCCAAAGTGCTCCCGGAGGTCGTGATCTACGACATCGACCTCACCCTGTCGCTGCCCGCTGCCATGTCCGGCGCCAGCGGCCTGAATGCGATCGCGCATGCAGTCGAAGCTCTTTATGCGAGGGAGCGCAATCCCGTCATCAGCCTGATGGCGACGGAAGCGATAGGCGCGCTTGCCACCGCCTTGCCGACGATCGCCATCGACCCCGCTAATCGGGAAGCGCGCGGCAAGGCACTCTATGGCGCCTGGCTTTGCGGCATCTGCCTGGGCTCGGTCGGCATGGCGTTGCACCACAAGCTCTGCCATACGCTCGGCGGCAGCTTCGACCTGCCGCATGCCGAAACGCATGCGATCGTCCTTCCGCACGCGCTTGCCTACAACGCGCCGGCAGTGCCCGACGTGATGCGCAGGTTGCGAGACGTGCTCGGCACGAACGATCCGGCCATGGAGCTCTACGATCTTGCAGGGCGGGTCGGCGCGCGGCGCGCGCTCGCGGACATCGGCATGCCCGAAAGCGGCATCGAGCTTGCGACGGACAGGGCACTGTCCAACCCTTACTGGAACCCGCGTCCTCTGGAACGCGATCCTCTGAGGGGGCTGATCGCCCGGGCCCATGCCGGCGAACGGCCGCGCTCCTGAAGCGCGGCGATATCTGGTATGGGGCACCAACGCCAGCGCCCTGCGCAAAAAGCTCAGTCTTTCCAGAGGCTTAGAAGTCAATCCAAAATGCTGGCGGAGAGAGCG
>NZ_LPVS01000259.1:0-41396 GCF_014843905.1 Mesorhizobium silamurunense
GACCCCGAAACCTTACCTGAGTTCCGCCGCCCGTCGCCTCATGGGATCTTTCTCCTATTGCAGAGGAGATGTCTGCGAAGCGGTCGGATGAGGCGTATCCAGCTTGGCAATTGCGTTTTGCCAGTCAACAATCCATGGCAATGTGCGCCTGCGCCAATAGCAGACGGGACTGACGGCCATGACACGATGGAACCCCGCCGCGCTCGCGGCGCTTGCATCCACCATCATCCTGTGGCCCTCTGACGGCGTGCCGGCGGGCAGTGTCCATCCCGGCCCGATGGCACGCGCGGAAGCCTTCGCCCGCGCCGAGGCGCTGACGGCGCTCGGGCGGCAGATGTTTTTCGATCCGTCGCTGTCGGCCTCGAGCAAGCAGGCTTGCTCGTCCTGCCACGATCCCAACCATGCCTTCGGCCCGGCTTCCGCCGCGCCGGTCGAGCTGGGCGGGCCGAATCTCGACCAGCCCGGCCTGCGCGGCGTGCCGTCGCTGCGCTACCTTCAGGTGGCGCCCGCCTTCACCGAGCATTTCTATGATTCCGAGGACGAGGGCGACGAAAGCGTCGACAACGGCCCGACCGGCGGTCTGACCTGGGACGGGCGCGCCGACCACGGCAAGGACCAGGCCAGTATCCCGCTGCTGTCTCCCTTCGAAATGGCCAACAAGGACGAGGGAGCCGTTGTCGCCGCCTTGCGCAAGGCGCCCTATGCCGATGCCTTCAAGGCTGTGTTCGGTGACGATGTCTTCGACCATCCGCAAGATGCCTTCGACGCCGCGGTCGAGGCGCTCGGCACTTTCGAGCAAAGCAGCGCCGATTTCTATCCCTATTCCAGCCGCTACGACGCCTTCCTCGCCGGCAAGGCGCGGTTGACGGCACAGGAGCTGCACGGCCGCATGCTGTTCGAGGATGGAAACAAGGGCAACTGCGCAAGCTGCCATCTGAGCGAGCCCGCCAATGACGGCGAGCCGCCGCAATTCACCGATTTCGGCCTGATCGCGATCGCCGTGCCGCGCAACCCGGCGATCCCCGCCAATGCCGACCCCACCTATGTCGATCTCGGCCTGTGCGGGCCGCTGCGCAGCGACTTCAAGGGCCGGGCCGAATATTGCGGCCTGTTCAAGACGCCGACGCTGCGCAACGTCGCGCTGCGCAAGAACTTCTTCCACAACGGCCGCTTCCACACGCTGCGCGAGGCTGTCGCCTTCTACGCCAGCCGCGACAGCGATCCCGGCCGCTGGTATCCGAAGAGTGCCGACGGCACGGTCGACAAATTCGACGACCTGCCAAAAGCTTACTGGGGAAACCTCAACACCGACCCGCCCTTCAACGGCAGGAAACCCGGCGACAAGCCGGCACTGACCGACGCCGAGATCGACGATATTGTCGCCTTCCTCGGCACGTTGACCGACGCCGACCAGGCGGGGCAGTGAGGCAGCTCGAAGCGCACCGCAGACCGGCAGATGTCCGCCGGCCAAAATAATCGGTGGACGCCTCTTGTTTATGTGGCCTTCGTCACAGCGCCGCCAGAAAGCGTCTGCTACATTAGCGTCTCTTCAGAGCGGGGGCTCGAATGAGATTCGTTGCGGTGCAGGAGCCGCCTCATCATAGCTGGGCGGTGTTTGACACGACCAATGACAAACCCGCCGAACATGCCGGGCGCGTGCTCATCGGTCTGACGTCGCTTGAAGCCCGGCGGTTCACGGCCGCGGCCAACGATGATGCGGAATGCCGGGAGATCAACCTCCTGGGGTGGCGTCAAGGCGGTAATGTCCCTCGCCATCCGCCGGAAAATGGCGGACGAACAAACGGTTGAGACGACGCGCTGCCGGATTGATTCAGGCCCCTCGCACGGCCGGCGCGTAGCGATTCACCACCATGCCGCAGGCATAGGCTTTCGAGCCGACGAGCTTCAGTCTGGCGAAGCCGCCCTGGTCGAAGATGCGGCGGCCGGCGCCCAGCACCGCCGGATTGATGAAAAGCTGGAACTCGTCGACCAGCCCGGCCGCGATCAGTGCCGAGGCGAAGCCGGCGCCGCCGAAAACGGCGATGTTGCCGCCCTCGCCCGCCTTCAGCGCGTTGACCTCGCGCGGCAGGTCGCCGCCGGCGATCCGCGTGCGTTCCCACCGCGAGGTCTTCACCCTGTCGCTCAGCACCACCTTCTCAGCTTCGACGATGCGCTGGGCGAAGGCGTAGAAGCGGTCCTTCGGATATTTCCTCGCCGCATTGCTCCAGTGGTTGAGGTAGCCCTCCTCGGCCATCTTGCGACTCAAGAGGATGGTGTCGACGGTTTCGAAGGCGGCGTTGAAGTCCTGCTTCAGCTCGTCGTCCCAGTCGCTCTCGTCGCCCCATTCCCAAAGTTGCCAGCGACGATCTTCATCGGCGCCGACGAAGCCGTCGACCGACATCTGCATTTGCAGGATGAGCTTTTTCATCTCAGGTCCTCCTCATGTTTCCGATTGATTTACTTTTGGAACCGTTGACGCATTGGGCGAATGGTGTCAATAGTAAAGTGATTTAAAAATGGAACCAAATTTATGTCGACCAGAGAAAGGTCCGGCTGCCCGATCAGCCTTTCGCTCGAGCTTATCGGCGACCGCTGGACGCTGCTCATCATCCGCGACCTTATCTTCGCCGGGAAAAGGCATTTTCGCGAGTTCCTGCAGTCGGACGAAGGCATCTCGTCGCGAACGCTCGCCGAGCGGCTGCAGACGCTGCAGGAGGAAGGCATCCTCACCCGCAGCGACGACCCGACCCACGGGCTGAAAGCGATCTACCGGCTGACCGAAGCCGGCATCAACCTACTGCCGGTACTGGCGGCGCTCGGCGCGTGGGGCAGCAAATATCGCAAGGCCAACGATGATCTTGCCCGGATTGCCACTGAGCTGGCGGCCGGCGGCGAGCCGGTGCTGGCGCGGATGAAGGATAAGCTGAGGGCGGAGCATTTGGGGTAGCAAAGATCGTCCAAGCGAAATCTATTCGTCCGATGTTGCGACGCCGGCGATTGGCGAAGCCCGCGGCGAAGGCGCCCCTCTCCCCGTCACTATGCGGGGAGAGGGGCCGTTCCCGCGACGGCGCCCTTCTTCAACGCTGGAAGATTGGCGAAGGCCGGCGCGACATCCGATCTCCTGCCTTGTGGGGGAGATGGCCGGTTCACCCTCCGCAGCAGTTGCGGAGGACGGGCAGGCCAGAGGGGGGTGCTGTCCCGCAGCCGCCCGCGATTGGCATCGGTCTCTTTGCCCCTGTCAGCAAGCTTCACGATCGGCCGTTTCCGCTTTGCCCTGCCTGCGCTAGATTCGCATTGCAACAGGATCGCCATCGCCATGATCGTCCAGGCTTGCATCAACGGCGCCCGCCCCGCCGATTTCCATCCGGCGCTTCCGCTCGACCCGGACGCCATGGCGCGCGACGGCGCGGCCTCGATCGCGGCGGGCGCGGCAGAACTGCATCTCCACGCGCGCGGCGCCGACGGCCGGGAAAGCCTCGCCCCTGAAGCGATGGACCGGACGGTGATGGCGCTGCGCCGCGCCTGCCCCGGCACGCTGATCGGCGTCTCCACCGGCGCCTGGATCGAGAAGGACGACAGGCGCACGCTGGCGGCCATCGCCGGCTGGCATGAACTGCCCGACTATGCCTCGGTCAACCTCAGCGAGGCGGCGGCGCCCGAAGTAATGGAGACTCTACGCAACCGCGGCGTCGGCATCGAGGCCGGGCTCGCATCGATCGGCGACGCCTTGCGGCTCGCCAGCCTCGACCATGGCGGGCGGGTGCTGCGCGTACTGATCGAGGTTTCCGAGCAGACGCTGGACGACGCATTCGCGGTTGCCGAGGGCATCGAAAAGGTGCTGCAACGCGAAGGCATCCGACGCTCGATCCTGCTGCATGGCGAGAACGCCACCGTGTGGCCCTTCGTCGAGCGGGCGGCGGCACGGAAATTCTCGACGCGCGTCGGACTGGAGGATGGGAAGGAATTGCCGGACGGCAGCGTGGCCGGCGGGAATGTGGCGCTGGTGAAGGCGGCGGTGGGGATTTATCGCTCCCGGTAGAGAGCATTAGCTAGGCTGGCGGGACAGAGGGCGCCGTGGAGCGCTGACGTTTGTTTGCTTCGATGGGCCAAGAGCAGCCACCCGGCCGCTCCATGCGTCTCGTCCGTCAAGCCTGCCACACCGCCAGATCCGCCAGGATTCGTGCCTTCACCGCAGTGTCGGCATAGCTCGCATGCACCGATGTCGCGGCTAGCTGGCGGATGGTTTCGCCGTCCCAGGCGAAGGTCTCCGCGCAGGCGGCGTAAGACGCTTCAAGCGTCGTGTCGAGCAGCGCCGGATCGTCGGTGTTGATGGAGACCGGAACACCGGCCTTGCGCAGGGCATCGATCGGATGCTCGGCAAGCGATGGATAGACGCCGAGCGCGATGTTGGAGATCGGGCAGACGCCAAGGGGAATCCGCCTCTGCGCAAGCAGGTCGACCAGAGCCGGCTCCTCGATCGCCCGCACGCCATGGTCGATGCGATCGGCGCCAAGCAATTCGATGGCGTCGCGGACACCCTCGGGACCGCTCGACTCGCCGGCATGGACGGTCCGCCGCAATCCGGCCGTGGCGGCGCGGCGGAAGGCCTCGACGAAACGCGGGCCGGTGCGGCCGGCGGCCGCTTCGTTGCCGTCGATCGAAAGGGCAACGACGCGCGGGTGCCTGATCCTGCTCAGCAACTCCACCAGTTCGATCGCTTCCTCCGCGGACTGCGTGCGCAGCAGGCTGACACAAAGCCCGACCGGCGGGTATCCATCCTGCTCGGCGGCCGCAAAACCCGCATCGAACGCGTCGATCATTCCGGGGATGTTCCTATGCCAGTGCGGCCAGTGGGTCGGGTTGACGATGACGTCGGCGTAGCGCACGCCGCTTTTGGCCATTCGCCGCGCAAATTTGTAGGCGGTGACGGCCAGTTGCTCACGCGTGCGAAACGTGCCGCACAGCCAATCGAGCATCTTGAGAAAGCTCTTCAGATCGTGCGCCTCGAAGAGCCTGTCGCGCGGGGCACGCAGCGGAATGCCGGCCTCCTCGCAATTCCTGATCACGTCGTCGGCCTCGAAGCAGCCCTCGACGTGGATGTGCACTTCGGCCTTCGGCAGCGCGATGTAGTCAGTCAATGAAGCCTCCCGAGTTCGCTTGCCGCATCAAACCACGAAAGATCCGGTCCGCGTTTCAAGAAATGATTGAAAGAATTGCGCTCGATGACAGCCAATCACCTCCCTTGCGGGGGAGATGTCCGGCAGGACAGAGGGGTGTGAAGGAACGCCGGCGCAGGCGAATTATTTCTATCCGATACCTTTCCATCGGCTGACGCGGCTGAGGACGGTTGACAGGTCGGCAGGACAGCACCCCCCTCTGGCCTGCCGGCCATCTCCCCCGCAAGGGGGAGATTAGCTCTCAACCCTCACTGCGTATCCGCGTGCGCCCTCAGCTCCGCCCGCTTCTCGTCCGACACCACGGCGAGGTCGAGCACCTTTTGCAAACCCGCGGCATGGCGGAAGTTCGGCTCGGTCTGAACGCCGCTCTTCACCGCATCGACGAAGCGCTGGTAGTTGGTCGGCACGGTGCCGGCGTCGAGCTCTTCCCATTTGGCGTTTTCGACATTCTCGCCAGCGCAGGCCTTGAGCAGCGAGCCGTTCAGATTGTGCACCACCTCTATGCCGCCCTTGTCGCCATAGATGCGCAGCCGAAGCTCGTTGAGGTGTCCGGTCGCCCAGCGGCTGGCATGCACCACGCCGAAGGCGCCGTTGGCGAAATCGAGCGTCATGGCGAAGCTGTCATTGGCGTCGAGCGCGTAATCGCCGATGCGGTTTCCCGGCGCCTTGTCGAAGGCGCGCAGCCGGCAGAAGACGTGGTCGATGTCGAGGGCCGCGCCATAGCTCGCGAAGTCGAGGATGTGGATGCCGACGTCGCCGAGCACGCCGTTCGAGCCGTGGCCGCGCGACAGCCGCCACAGCCATTTCGGATCGGTGCGCCAGTCGCCCCAGAATTTCGACACCAGCCAGCTCTGCAGATACGACGCCTCGAGATGGCGCACCGTGCCGATCTCGCCGGCCTGCACCATCTGGCGCGCCTTCTGCAACGGCGCCACGTTGCGGTAGGTGAGGTTCACCATGTTGACGACGCCGGCGGCTTCCGCCGCATCGGCCATCTCGTTCGCCTTGCCGAAATTCTCGGCCAGCGGCTTTTCGCACAGCACCGGCTTGCCAGCGTTGATCAGCGCCATGGTGGTCGGGTGGTGGATGCGGTCGGGCGTGACATTGGCGACCGCGTCGAAATCGCCCCAGTCGAGCGCCGCCTCCAGCGAGGTGAAGCGCTTCGGGATCTTGTAGGCGTCAGCGTAATCGCCGACGCGGGCGGGATCGACATCGACGGCGCCGACGATGTCGACGCCCTCGATTGCGCTGAAGCGGCGGGCATGCTCCTGCGCCATCCAGCCGGTACCGAGTATCAATAGCCGCATTATGCCTCTCCAAGCGAATTGGTTCGATTCAATTATGTGGGCGGATGTGATCTACGTGTAATTTGCACGCAATTCCAGACGGAAAAACGCGTCGCGCTTTTCCTCGATGCTTTTAGCGAAAGCCGGCCTCGCCGGACGCATGCAGCTTGCCGCCGCGCTCGACGATCGGCTCCAGCGCCTTCTCGACCGGTACGTTCGGCGCATCGAGGATGGCCGGCTTCGAGCCTTGCGGGTTGTGCGCCCACTGCACCGCATTGCGCAGCACCTTGTGGACGGTGGCGTCGTGATAGGTTGGATAGGTCTCGTGTCCAGGGCGGAAGTAGAAGACGTTGCCGGCGCCGCGGCGGTAGGTCAGGCCCGAGCGAAATACCTCGCCGCCCTGGAACCAGGAGATGAAAACCGTCTCCAGCGGCTCCGGCACGGCAAACTGCTCGCCATACATCTCCTCATTCTCGAGCTCGAAATACTCGCCGATGCCTTCGGCGATCGGATGGCTGGGGCTGGTCACCCAGAGCCGCTCGCGCTCGCCGGCCTCGCGCCATTTGAGCGTGCAGGGCGTGCCCATCAGCCGCTTGAAGATCTTTGAGAAATGGCCGGAGTGCAGCACGATCAGCCCCATGCCTTCGAAGACGCGGCGGGCGACGCGCTCGACCACCTCGTCGGCCACCGCGCCATGGTCCTTGTGGCCCCACCAGACAAGCACGTCGGTTTCGGCAAGGCGCGTCTCCGGCAGACCGTGTTCGGGCTGCTCCAGCGTCGCGGTCGAGGCGGAGATCGCCTTGTCGGCGTTCAGCGCGGCGGCAATCGTGGCGTGCATGCCTTCTGGATAGATGCCGGCCACCACCTCATTGGTCCGCTCGTGGATATTCTCGCCCCAGACGACAGCGCGTATTGTCATGAATAGCCTCGTGTATGATTGTTGAGGTGGAGCCGCCCCGCGCCATAGATAGCGTCTTCGGCTGGCATTGGAAGCGGTTTTTGCCCCTCGCTCTGCTGCGCGTGCAGCCCAGCCCGAAAGCCTCCTCAGCGAACAACAGCATAGGTCCTTATGCTTCCATTTTGATTCAACCTCCTCCACCCAATTGGCAAGCGCCCTTTCCCGTGCGCAATATTGGCCATGGGCGAAGTGCTTGCAGGGCTGGCGATCTTTGCTTGTCTGGCCGGGGCCTCGCTGGTCAGCCTCATGGTGCATGAGCGCTTCCCCGCTCACCATCTTGGCGACGACACCAGCGCGGTGGTGCGGCTTGCCGCGAACCTCTTCGTGGTTATGTCCTCGCTGGTGCTTGGCCTGATGATCAACTCGGCCAAGAACACGTTCGAGTCCATCAACGGCAACGTCCACAGCTTCGCCACCGATCTCATTCTGCTTGACCGAACGCTCCGACATTATGGACCGGAGGCGGACAGCGCCCGGCAATCGCTCACCGCCTACCTGCAGCGCGTCGTCGACACCTCCACCGCCGACAGCGACACGACCGTCGTCCCAAACAGGCTGTCGGAACTGCTGCTCAATCAGGTCGGCGACATCCTGGCGGCATTGTCGCCTACGGGCGCCAAGCAGACCGCCGCGCAGCAGGCCGCGACACAGCAGCTGCAGAAGGTGATCGAACAACGCTGGATACTGGCCGAGCAGTCCGAGGGCGCCATCCCCGCGCCGCTGATCGCCCTGCTCGTCGCCTGGCTGACGCTGATCTTCGCCAGCTTCGGATTCCGGGCACCGCGCAATGGAACTATCGTCTTTACATGCCTCATTTCCGGGGCGCTGGTGACCGCGGCGATCTATCTGATCATCGACATGAACAGCCCTTTCTCCGGTCCGATCCAGGTCTCGCCGGCGCCCCTGCAAAGGGCGCTGGCGGAACTGACGCAGTGAGCTCAAGTCCGACTGAACATCTCGATCAAAAGCTTCGCCGCCACCGCCGCACCGTCGGCGCGGATCAAACGGGTGACCTCGCCCGCCCGGGTGCGGGTTTCCGGCACCATCGCCTTATCCAGTGCCACGGCCAATGACTCCGCAGTCGGCGTCGGTCCGTCATGCGCGGCACCGATCCCGAGCTCGGCCACGCGCCGCGCCCAGTAGGGCTGGTCACCGATCTGCGGCACCACCACCTGCGGCGCCCCTGCCCGCGCGGCGGCAACGGTCGTGCCGGCGCCGCCGTGATGGATGACTGCCGCCACCCGGCCAAACAACGCCTGCTGGTTGATATCCCCGACGGCGAAGCAATCGTCGCGATCGTCGATCAGGCCGAGCTCGGCCCAGCCATGCGCGATGACCGTGCGCCGGCCCCTGGCGCGGATCGCCTCAATGGCAGTGCGCGCAGCCTCGCTGGCGACAGCAATGGAGCCGAAGCCGACATAGACCGGGGGCGAGCCGACATCGAGAAACGCCTCCAGCCCGTCAGCGAGCGGCCGTGCGTCGGGCAGGATCCAGGCGCCGGTCTGCAGCGCGTCAGTCAGGTCCGAGGGCAGCCACGGCCCCAGCATCGGGTCGCAGGCGAGCAAGACAGGATCGCCGAAGACATAGTCGCGGACATTCTCCACCGCGGGCAATCCGAGCGACGCGCGGTGGCTGTTGATCGCTTCGCCGAACAGCGCGTTCTTGGTCGCGATATCCGTCTTCCACAGCAGCCGATTGTCGGTCACGCCGGCTGGAAGCGGATGTCCCGGATATTCGTGCGGCCGGTGATGTGCCGACGGCAGCCAGATGGGACAGAAGGTGCCGAGGATGTAGCGCATGCCCTTCTGCTCGGCGATCAGCCGCGCGGCGGCACAAGAAGGAAGAAGGCCGCACGCCACCACGGCATCGCAGCCTTCGGCGGCTGCGGCCAGCGCTTCGTATTGCCTGGCGACGATCTCGGCCGCCTGGCCGGAGATGAGCGCGGCAACGCTCCCGGGCGACGCCGATCTCCTGCGCCGGATCATCTCCTTCACCCATTCGCGCACTGGCGAGAAGGCCGGCGCCAGCGGCACGCCGGCGCGGGCGCACAGCGCGGCAAATTCCTCATCGCCAGGGACACTCACCCGCACCTCGGCGCCGAGCGCCTGCAGTCGCTCGCCGAGCGCCACCACCGGCTCGACGTCGCCGCGCGAGCCGTAAGTCGACAACAAAATCCGCATTCAGGAATTCCCTCTCCTAAAAATCAGGTCAAGGGCAGCGTACATACGCCATGGCCGGGGTCTTGCCGCAAGCCGGGGGTGCGCCATATCTATGTTCTGGGAGGGGCAGTTCTTCCTTCCCGTGCCCAAAACTCAATGGAATTGATCGCCGCCGCACCTGCAAGCAGAGTCCTGAAGGCATTGAACGCGCGCGTCGACCGTCCTCCGCGCCGATAGCGGCAAAAGACCGTGAATCGTCAGAGATCGAAGGCAGGCTACCGGCAACAAGGCTGCCGCCGGTACAATCGCGTTGGATCAGCCTTGGCGGCCTTCCTGGGCGACCTGGGTGGGCGACCTAGTCAGGCGCGGGACGACGACGAGGCGCTTGATCTTGCCCTTCTTGTAGGCGGACAGGAAGCGCTGATAGTCCTTGAAAACGAGGCAGCCATTGGATTCGGCGCGGCCGCCGCGTAGCATATAGGTGTGGGCGAGCAATCCGTCGCGGCCATATTTGTTCTTGCCGCTGGCCGGCGTCAGCCGGATCGCCTCGACGCCGTGGAAGCGCGATTCACGCATCGACAGATTGTAGGTGTCGGGCGGCGTCGGGCCGACATTCTTGCGATCGACGAAGCGCGGCTGATCGACCATTGAGCCGAAACCCGAATGGGCCTCCAGCCGAGAGCCGTCCGGCATGTAGACCGTCTTGGCCGAGATGTCGTAGACGGCGACGCCATTGCCGGTCGAAGGCCCGTTGAACAGATTCCTGAAGGCATTGCCGAGGCCGCCGCGCTCGGGCGTGTCCGGCCTGGCGTAGGCGAGCATCTCGGAAGCCTGCGCCTTGCCGCGCCTGGCGGGCTTCGAGTCCGGCACGAGGGCCGTCGAGCCCGGCACGCCCGGAAGCGCCTGGTCGGAATTCCTCATCGAGCGCGGCGTCTGCAGTCCTTGTGCAGTGTCGGCAACGGACGGCTGCGGCTTGGCAGGCTCCGGCTTGGCAGCTTGGGGCTTCTGGGTTGCCTGCGGCTTTGCCGGCTCGGGCTTCCGCGCGGCATTCTGTTCGGGCTCCTCGGTCGCGCGCTCGAGCGTGGCGCGCGGCCTCAGGCCCGGAACGGCGATGCTGTCGGGCAAATCATCCTGCGACGGCAGCGAGGCGACCTGCACTTCGCCCTGGTTTCCAGCGGCTTGATTTCCAGCGGCCTGCCCCGAGGCTTCGGCATCATCGGAGGCGCCGGCCGTCGCGTCGGGCGCACGGGTGTTGGCGAGCGCGACCGCGGTCGGCACGTCGACCGTCTCTTCGGGCACGACATTTGCCAGCGCCAGTGCCAGCTCGGACGCACGCTGGACATCGACCTGGTTCGAGCCGAACCGTGCCTCGGCCGGACCGCTCAAGGTCGGGTCGGTCTGGGTCGGGTCGGTCTGGACGGCGCCGCCGAAGCGGCTTGCCGACGGCAGGCTCGCCAGCAGGAAAGGCGCGCTCTCGGCACGATGGAAGGCATCGGCGAGTTTCTGCGGCGAAAGCCCGGCGCGCTTGATGACGCTGTCGAAACGGTCGGCGGCGTCCGCGGCGGAAGCCAGCACGACCTTTTCATGCGATACGCTGTCGGGAGCCGCCGGCTTCAGCCGCGCGGCCTTGCCGTCATGGGCTGAGACCGAGGGCGCGAAGCTGGTGGCAATGCTGAGGCAGCCGGCATCGCAGCCGCGGGTGAGCGAGCCCGTCTTGTAGGCGCCGGCCGCGGCAAGGCGGGGCGCCCAGGCATTGACGAGCTTGCGACGCTGGTCGCCAAGCGCAATGCTGCGCGGCGCAAGCAGGCTCTGCGGCAATCCGTTGGATGCGGCGGTGAGCGAGGTGCTCACGGAATAGAGGCCGGCCATGGTCGCCACCGACCATAGAACGAGCGCTCCGCCGATGGCGGGCACCACGACCCAGCGTTGGCCGGATCTCTTCGAAGTCAAACCCCTCTCAGGAGTGTCACCCCGGTTTTTCAAACGCAAAAACGCCATACGACCACTCTCAATCGGCATGCCGGTTTGCGGACCTGGCACCCGTCACGATCACAGTTCGCCTGGTGCCCCCTGCACCTTCACGCGCCTGTTGCCGATTGATTCAAAAGATGGACAAAGATGGTTAACCAATCCCTCCACCAGCCGCCAATCTGGCGACGGTCCATACGAAAAAGAGCCCTCCATGGTCTCCGCCACGGTAAAAATGCTCGCCTTCGCCCGCTTTTGCTGCCCGTTTTTGCGGGCCGAGTCAAGCAAGCGCGAAGGTTCTACCCTTTCGGGCGATCGCCGGCTAAGGGCGGATTGAGGTTAAAAAACGGCAGGAAGAGCCTGGCGCGGTGAGGTGCGACATCTTTTCGGGAACAGAACGCAACGCGAACCCCGCGGCAGGAAGGAAGATTTCGCCGTGTGCCCGAAAATCAATGACAGAATTATCAAGCCAGATGGCTTCACGCCCTGGCCGCGCGGCGCTTCGAAAGCGACTGCCACAACTCCGCTTCGGCGGTGAAGCCGTCCTGGAAAGCTTCGATGACGTGGCAGGCAAGCTGTTCTCTTTGGTCCCCGTCCTTAAGGGCCAGACGGCGCTCGTCGCACAACTGGTTAAATACCCTCTGGAGAAGCTCCAGCTCGACTGGCGTGAATATGCCGCTGTGTTTGGTGAAAGCCATGACGCTTCCCTCCCCCTTGGATGGGCGAAAGCGCGATCTACTCTTTCAAGCGTCCGTGTGCCTCGGCTCGGTGCGGACGACGAGTCAATTCTACACCTTTCGAGGCGGCGTAGCGACTCGTTCGCAGTCGAAATTTCAAACCGACCCACTACCCGTCGTCCGACGCCCCTCTGGCCTGCGGGGCGCCTTGAGCCTTTCAGCCTTTGAATCGCTTACCCGGTCCAACTATTTGTTTTTACGCAATTCCTGACGGAAATCGCTGCGCACTTTTCCTGAATGCTTCAAACACCGGCAAACGTCGGGTATTCAGCGCATCTGGTCCGGTTCGTCGGCGACCCCCACATGATGCCGATAGACCATTCCCCAGCCCTTCCAGCCGGTGAACAGAAGGATGAGAACAACGATCAGCGACAGGATGAGGCCAACCGGCAACACCGCCGCCTCGCCTTGGGCATATCGCGTGTACCAGTTGTAAAGCTCGATCAGGACGACGATCACGTTGCCGCCGGCGTGAAGCCATACGTCCCGAAGATTGCGGATCTGGGCATCGCCCATAATGTCGGTCAGGCCGGCAAGAGCGGCCAGCGCGGCCATGATCAGACCGGCTCCCAGCAGCCAGAGCGAAGCGGTGACCCAGCCCGGATTACCGGTCCGCCAGAAGATGAGGTCGCAAACGAAGGTCGCGACGAAGAAGGCGATCGGGAACGGTATCAGCATTGCATGGACAGGATGGCCGGCAATGCTTGCCGTGCTGTGCGGATTGTGGCTGATCGTTTCGTGGGTCATCGTATTGCCTCCCGGAGGCGTGGCGAGCGCCGCCTCAGGCCACAGCACAACTCATCACGGGCATGGCGGCAAAGAGCCGGACTAAATATCGAACTCCGATTGCCCCGGAATGTTCCATAATCCCCGCGCCCGGAGCAGCCGACATAGCCGCATATGCCGTTGGACGACTCTCGATCGAAACCAAGCCAAAACAAATATTTGTATGCTAGCCTTGCGGGCCAGACGGACGTGGGTGGTCGCAATGCTGGAAACGGACAAGGTCTTCGCCGGCTCGGTTCCGGAAAACTACGACCGCCACATGGTGCCGCTGATTTTCGAGCCCTACGCCGCCGATCTTGCACAACGGGCAGTGTCGTCATCGCCCATCACCGTCCTGGAAACCGCCGCGGGCACCGGCGTCGTCACCCGCGCGTTGGCGCCAAAACTGTCCGCCGGCGCAAGCTATGTCGTGACCGACCTCAACCTGCCGATGCTCGACTATGCCGCGTCGCGGCAAGGACCCGACAGCCGAATCACGTGGCGCCAGGCGGACGCTCTGGCGCTGCCGTTCGAGGATGCGGCCTTCGATCTCGTTTGCTGTCAGTTCGGGGCGATGTTCTTCCCCGACCGCTCGACCGCCTATCGCGAGGCAAAGCGCGTGCTCAAGCCCGGAGGACGATTCCTGTTCAGCGTATGGGATCGCATCGAGGAGAATATTTTCGCCGATGACGTGACGAATGCGCTTGCAAGGATTTTTCCGAACGATCCGCCGCGCTTCCTGGCGCGCACGCCGCACGGCTACCACGATACGGCTTTGATCCGCAGCGAGCTGGAGGGCGCAGGTTTCTCCCGAGTGGCGATCGAGACACGAGCCGAACAAAGCCGAGCATCCTCGCCGCGGCTTCCGGCCGTCGCCTATTGCCAGGGAACCCTGCTTCGCAACGAAATCGAGGCCAGGGACTCGGGAAAACTGGAAGCCGCGACCGATTTCGCCGCATCCGCGATTGCGGACAGGCACGGCAGCGGCGAGGTTGCCGCCAAAATTCAGGCGCACATCGTCGTGGCTGAGTTCTAAAAGCATGTCTCCCGAAAGTGGGAACCGGTTTCGGGACAAGACATGCGTAAAATCAAAGACCTAAAGCGCACTGAGCGAATCTGAAAGATCGCGACGCGCTGCTTTAGGCCAATTTATCGAGCCAGGCGCGCGTCGGCCAAACCGGGGACGGACCTCGTCTTGCCGCTGAGCCGTGCCCCCAAAGTCAGCGCCCGCGGAAAATTGCGGACGACCGCCTCCATCAGTGCAGCGCCGCCGGGGCCAAGGGCCATCCGGGCGATGGCTTCGGCGGCAAGGATCCGCGTCGAGAACAATCCCCGCCAGGCCGCCTCGTAGCGTCTGCCGGCCGCTTCCCGTCCCGTTTGCCCGCTTTCCGCCGCGCCGAGCTCATGCGCCAGGAGCCAGCCGGACTGAAGCGCCATCGATATGCCCTCGGCGATGATCGGATGCGACTCACCGGCGGCATTGCCGACGCGGAAGATGTCCGCTTCGTAGCCGACGCGGATGCCGGGCCGGATCGGACCGGCGGCAAGCCACGGACCGTCGAGGCGGGCTTGCTCCAAGGCTTCCCGCGCGCCACGGCACGTCGCCATGATGTGATGCTCGACGGCTTCGGCGGCCGAGACACGGCTACCGCGTTCTCGGGCGAGGCTGCCGCGCAGCCGGACGAGCATGTCGCGCCTTATGCAGCAGGAGATCGACATGCGGCCGTGGTCGGCGAGCACCATGCCGCCATAGCCACCGGGGAATGTCAGCAGGGGCATCAGGTCGGGCGGCAGCGACGATGCGGTGAAATGCGCCTTGAAGCCGAGCAGGTCCGAGGGGCGGCTTTGCTTCTCGAGTTGGCTCGGCAGCGGCCCCGGCTCCCACGAACCGTGCGCGGCGACGATCACCGGCGCCCGCAGGATCGCCGCCTCGTCGCGACAACCGCCGCCTTTGGCCTGGATCCGCACCGCTTGGCGGTCACCGTCGCGTTCGATGGCGACGGCGCGGCAGGGCTGGAAGACTTCAGCGCCAGCCGACCGGGCTGCATCGAGCAGCAAGGTATCCAACATGTCGCGGCCAAGCGCGCGGCCGAAGCCGTCTCTTGCCGCGGGTCCGGACCGCGCGCCCGGCATCGGCGCCTCGATGCTGGTGTCGCCGGAAAAGAGGCCGACCCGGCGGATTTCGGGACCGCCCTCGGCGCGCCAGGTATCGCCGATCTCCAGCCAGTCGAGGAGCGCGAGATTGCTCGCCGAGATGTATTCGCCGCACACCTTGCGGCGCGGAAACGCACTCTTTTCCACGATCGCCACGGCCCATCCGCGCCGGGCGAGCGCCAGCGCCGCCGACGTGCCGGCCGGACCGCCGCCGATGACGATCGCATCGTGGGTGGATGGCCGCCTCACATCGTACCCCAGGGCGTATGCCTGGTCGGCATCCGCGCTTCGCCGACGAAGACGTGTGAGAAAGGCCCGGCGCGGCGCTCCTCGAGCGGGCTGCCGCCGGCGGCGCTCCAGAGGTCGGAAAGCTCGCTGCCGCGAAAGCCGGCTCGCACGCTCTGGACGGCGTCATGCCGGGTGACGTCGTTGACGCCGATTGCCGGCAGAAGCCGGGCGGCGGTCAGCGCGAAGCCTGTCCTCAGTGGTTCCGATGCCAGGATGAGCGGCGCTTTGCGCCGCAAAAGCGAAAATAGGCGCAGCAGTCCGGCGTCGTCGAAATGATGCAGGAACAGGTTGACCGTGATCGCGTCGAAGAGCCTGCCATCCGCCTTCTCCGCCCAATCGAAGACATCGGCGGTGATGGTTTCGACTGTCCACCCCAGCGCGGCGAAATCGGCCGCGAGCTTCGGCGTGACGAGACCGACGCGATCGAGCATCGTCAACTCCACCTCGCGCCAGTCCCTTGCCATGCGCCGCGCCACCTTCAGCATGAAGGTGCCGTCACCAGCGCCGATCTCCAGGATGCGGCCGGGCGGCCTCGGCAAGAATTTCCGCATGAGCGATGCCATGATCGGCGCCTGGAACATCAGCGCGTTGATGCGGGCGAGATCGCGGCGCGAGCGAAGCGCCCGTGCGTCGTCGGCCGCGAGCCCGTCCAGGATTTCCGGAACGAGGCTGCGCTGGGCGAGCGCACTCATGAGACGGTCCTGAACAGCATGGTCTCGGCCGTCAGCCCGGGTCCGAACGACATGCCGCAGCCGAGCAGGCCGCCCGGCTTCTTCAGCATCTCTTCCATCACGAACATGACGGTCGGCGACGACATGTTGCCGTATCGGCGCAGCACCTCGCGCGACGGCTTGAGCGCGGCGGGCTCGAGATCGAGCGCCCTTTCGACGGCGTCGAGAATGGTGCGGCCGCCGGGATGCACGGCCCAGAGGTCGATCGCCGCCGGCGGCCGGCCGCCGAGGATGGCGTCGTGGTTGCTGCGTAGCACCATCTGGACGGCTGCCGGCACCTTGCCGGAAAGGACCATGTCGAAGCCGTGGTCGCTGATATCCCAGGTCATCAGGTCGCGCTGCTCGTCAGCGAGGATGCAGCGGAAGGAGTTGAGCTCGATGCCGGGCGGCTCGGCGGTGACAAGGCTCACTGCGCAGCCATCGCCCCAAAGGCAGAAGCAAAGCAGCTTTTCGAGCTCGGTGGTTTCCCTGATGTGCAACGTGCATATCTCGATATTGACCAGCAGCACCCTCGCCTGCGGATCGGAGCGGACGATGTGGCGGGCAAGCTTGAGGCCGTTGACCGCCGCGTAGCAGCCCATGAACCCGATCATCGTGCGCTCGATACCGTCCGGCAGGCCGCAGCGCCGAACCAGGTCGAGGTCGATGCCCGGCGCGGAAAAACCGGTGCAGGAGGTGACGATGAGATGGGTGATGCGCGATGCCTCGTTGCCGAGATGGAGCCCGTTGACGCCTTTCTGCGCCAGGACGGGCGCGGCCTCGCCGAACATCGCCATTCTGGCGGCCGTTCCGGGGAACGCGCCGCGCTTGAAGGTTCCGCTGAGGTCGGCTGACGGCCCCTCGGGGTCGAGGGCGGGCGCGAAGCAAGAGAAGCGGTGCTCGATGCCGGCGAGGCCGGCCATGCGTTCGAATAGCCTCTTGCGATCGTCGGCCAGCATGGAGGCCGCGTAGCGCAGGTAGAACTGGTGTACTTCGTGCTCCGGAACCGCTGTGGCAATCCGGTTGATATAGGCGTTGACAGTCATGTTCTGTCTCCTGGGCGTCGGGCACGGAAGAACCGTGGCGCTGCTGTCGGAGGGGTTTTGCTTATCGGCACCGATATTGGGGCACCCGAGTTGGGCGCCAGCACCGGAGCGCCGGTGCCAAACACCGGTCTTGAGCGTTGCCTGTTCGATAAACGTTTCGCAAAACTGGTTTCGTCCCGGGACATGGCCAGTCAGCCCACACCGATGACCACCATCAGCCCGCCGCCGCCCTTCTCCTCGGCATTGTTGTTCGTGGTGTGATGCGGGATGTGGCAGTGGATGAGCCACTTGCCCGGACGCTGTGCTTTCCAGACGACGTCGTAGCGCTGACCCGGCCCGACATTGATGGTGTCGGCGAGGAAGCGGGCCGCGGGGGGAATCGTCTCACCGTCGCGGGCGACGACCTCGAAGGGCCCGCCATGGATGTGCATCGGGTGAATGAAGCCGTTGTTGGTGCCGATGAAGCGGACCTTCAGCGTCTCGCCGACCTTCATGCGGATCGTCTCGGTCGAGGGATAGGCCTTGCCGTTGATGGTGAAGAAGTTCGGCATGCCGCCGTCCATCGGCATCGACGGATAGGTCAGCCCCTCGCGCACCAGCCATTCCTGCAGCTCGATGACATAGTCATGATCGGCGGCGACCTCGTCGGCGGGATTGGCGGGATCGATGATCAGCGCGCCATAGAGGCCGAGCGCCTGGGTGCGGTCGGGCTTGGCGTGCGGATGATAAAAATAGGTGCCGTGCTGGGTGGCCGTGAATTCGTAGGAATAAGTTTGCCCCGGCTCGATCGGCGCCTGCGTGATCTCGGCCGGCCCGTCCATCTGGTTGGGCAGGATCAGGCCGTGCCAGTGCACGGTGGTTTCCTCCGGCAGGCCGTTGGTGACGTTGATGCGGACGCGGTCGCCCTGCCGGATATGGATGCGCGGTCCCGGAATCTGGCCGTTATAGGCATAGGCGTCGACCGCGACATCCGGCAGGATCTGCCAGCGGACCACCGAGGGCCTGAGTTCGAACACCTTCACACCGTTCTCCATGCGGAACGGCAGATCATGGTCGCCCTTGGCCACGAGGCCGTAGGAGGCCGTCACCAGGCGCGGATCGGCCGCCGCCATGTCGCGCATGGTGTCGGCTGGCGTGTCGCGGTCCATGATCATGCCTTGCGGCATGATCACCCCGCCGACATCGCGGGCCGACAATCGCAAGTTCAGCCAGTTCGCCGGGGCAACCATGCCGATGCCGAGCGCAATCAGCGACACCACGCCGAGCGCCGCGATCTGCGGCGTGGTGGCGTCCGACCGCATCTGGTGGCCACCGCTTCCCTTGTGGGAACCCATATCGTGGCCGTGCTCGTGATGGCCATGACCACTTGCGTCGGCCCGCTGCATTTGCATCTTCGCGTGTTGCCTCCCAGCAGGCGGCTCCCGCTTGTCTGTCTCGGCTGTTGGTGGGCGCTCGGTCATCAGGCCATGCTTCAGCCCGCGCGCGACCAGCCAGACATTGGCGGGATAGGCAAGCGTAAAACCGGCGATGACACCGATCGACATCACGCCCCAGAACAGAAGCTCCGTCGGCTCCATGGCGCGCATGTCACGGCCCATCATCAGAAAACTCATGACCGGCGCCATGCCGGCCATCATGAAATTCATCGAGATGAATTCGGGCAGGAAGCTCTTCTTCACATTTTGCCAGTAGCTGCCGCCCATCATTGATTTCATGAACAGCGACTGGAAGATGAACAGGCCGAAGGCAAAGCCGGCGAGGTATTCGACGATGAGGTCGAGCCACATCGGCAGGCCGAGCGTGGCGGTGACGACGGCGGCGAGGATGATGCCGGTGGCGTCGCCGGCCACACAATGGATGGTCGAGCCGACGCCCTGCTTCCAGAGTGGGCTGGTGAAGGCCTCATGCTCGCCGGGGCGCGGTTCCTTGTCGGACAGCACGTAAAGCAGCAGGCCGAGCGGGCCCATATAAAGCGTCACCAGGATGAAGCCCCATTTCATCACCACCGGCTCGGGATTGTTGCGATACTGGTCGAAGCCGACATAGAGCGTCGAGACGGCCGCCAGCGCGAACCAGGCAACGAGGAAATAATCGATCGGTTGGATGAGCATGATCCGGCCTCTGCTCGATGAAACGGCTGGTTGTATGCGCATGAACGCGGCCGCGCCCAGTCCGATCCATCCGCCGGAATTTCCGGCTCAAGCCGCTCGATCCGCTTGACCTTCCAGCAACTGGAACCCTTAGCGTCAACGGCGAGGTTTTCGGCGGGGCCTTTTCAATCGAGATCGAGGAGCGAAAAATGCATCGACGCGGCTTTCTGGCGGCAGGCCTGGCAACGGTCCTGTCGGGCTCGCGCGCGCTGGCGCAGATGAAGATGGACGGCGCGTCGGACATGGGCTCCATGCCCGGAACGGACATGGGTGACCATGCCGGCCATGACATGGGAGCGCAGGCCCCAGCCGTGCTGCCCGAGGGCGAGACGCTGCGCGAATTGCCGCCGCTGGCGAACGAAACCGGCCGGCCCGGCCTGTTCAGGGCGAGGCTGACGGCGGCGTCGGCCACAACGCGCTTTGCCGCCGACCGGGACACGCCGATCCTCGCCTATAACGGCATGATCCCGGGGCCGCTGATCGAGGCCTATGAAGGCGACCGCGTCGAGATCGCCTTCGCCAACCGGATTGAAGGCGAGCAGAGCACCATCCACTGGCACGGCATGCCGGTGCCGGCCGATCAGGACGGCAATCCGATGGACCCGGTGGCGGCGGGCGCGGACCGCGTCTACACCTTCGAGCTGCCGGAAGGCAGCGCCGGCTCCTACTGGTATCACCCGCATCCGCACGGCAAGACAGCCGAGCAGGTCTATCGCGGCCTTGCCGGCGCCTTCGTCGTCAAGGCCAAGGCGGATCCGGTTCCAGCCGAGTATGGCGACACCGTGCTTATGTTCACCGATCTTCGCCTTGCCGCCGACGGCTCGATGCCCGAAAACACCATGGCCGACCTGATGAACGGCCGGGTCGGCGACCATGTGCTGGTCAACGGCCAGAAGAACCCGCGGCTCGCCGTGGCGATGGGCGCGAAGCTGCGCCTGCGGCTCTACAACGCCACCAATGCGCGTTTCCTCAGGCTTGCCTTCGGCAACGCCGCGATGACGGTGATCGGCAGCGACGGCGGCCTGCTGGAGGCGCCCATGGCGGCCGACGAGATCCTCCTCAGCCCGGCCGAGCGCGTCGAGCTGGTCGTCGCCTTCGACCGACCGGGAACCGTCACGCTCACCACACTCGATTATGACCGCGGGTGGATGGGCCCGGGCCGGCCCGCGGACGCCGGGCTGACGCTGCTGACGGTCGATGTCTCCGACACGCCGGTGCAGGCGATGCCGACGCTGCCCGAAAGGCTGAGGCCAATCGCGCAGCTTGGGCAGCCCACGGTCAGCCGCCGCCTCGTCTTCACCGAGACCATGGTGATGAACGCCGCCGGCATGGAGATGGGCTTCCTGATCAACGGCAAGGCGTTCGACATGCGGCGGGTCGACATCGTGGCCAAGGCCGGCGAGACGGAGCTGTGGGAAATCGTCAACCAGGCCGACATGGACCACCCGTTCCATCTTCACGGCACGCAGTTCCAAGTGATCGAGCGCGAGCGCGGCGGCAAGGTCGCCAAGCCGCCCTATCTCGCCTGGAAGGACACGGTCAACGTGGCGCGCGGCGAGACGGTGCGGCTGCTGCTCCGCCAAGAGCGGGCGGGGCCGCGCATGTATCACTGCCACATCCTCGAGCATGAGCAGCTCGGCATGATGGGCATTGTCGACGTGCAGGCGTGAGGTTCCGCGTCGTTCTTGGGACGGCGATGCTTGTGCTCGCCGGCCCGCTGATCTTAGCTCCGTCGCCGGCAGACGGTCCGGGCGATCCCGCCGTGGCGGCGCGCCAGGCCTCGATGAAGGAGATGGCGGCTGCCGTGAAGGCGATCGCCGAAATGTTCGATGGCAGGCGCGCCTACGCACCAGAAGCTTTCAAAGTGGCGGCGGACACGCTCAGCGCCCGCGCCGGCCCTGCCCTGATCGCCGAGTTCCCCGCCCGCTCGCTTGGCGCGCCATCCGGCGCCAAACCGGAAATCGACCAGGCCCGGCCGGAGTTCGAGGCGCTCGCCAGCCATATCGGCCGGCTCGCCGAAGCGCTCGCCGCCAAGGCCGAGAATGCGCCGCCTGCGATCACCCGCGACATGCGCATGGGCGCCATGCTGCCGATGGATGGCGGCAGCCTGCTCGGCAAGCGGCCAAATGCGGCGGAGGAAAACCCGACGAAGATGCCGGCCGAACATCTCCTGCATCTCATCCTGCAGGATTGCTCGAGTTGCCATTCGAAATTCCGTCAAAAGGTGGAGTGAGGTACGTCCTAAGCAGCGCGGTGATCGGCAGGCACTGTTCTGCACAATTAGATCAGTTCGTGCTAATATGTTGTGCCATGCTCATGCACGCATGACAGGTTTAGGAGGATGCGATGAAAAAGATGAATCGCAGGTCTGCAATCGCTCTCGGTGTAACGGCTGCCGCGGTGGCGCCCCTGTTCACGACGGCAACGTTTGCGAAAACCAAGAAATACGGTGCGAACGAAGGCAAGGAGATCGCGCCCGGCGTCAGGGTGGTGGAAGTCGGCACCGGCAATTCCGACATTCCGGCCTATAAGAGCATTGCAATTGTCGACGTGGTGTTTCAGCCCGGAGCACACGCGCCGCAAAGCGTGATGGACAACGACATGGTGTGCACGATTACTTCCGGCGCATTCACCATCAAGAAGGTGGACAAGGAGTTCAAGCTCAAGGTCGGCGACGTGTACACCTGCGCCAAGGGCAAGACCGACGACGCGACGAATACAAGCAAGGAGGTCGGCGTCCATCGCATCGCCATGCTGATCCCGGCATAAAAAGTGATTCCTGCGTAGAAGACCGGGGCCGGTTCGGCGTTCGGGTAGGGTCGCTGAACCGCTCCAACCGCTGATCTGCTGGTCGCGGCTGCATATCGGCATCCACTATGCGGGTGACGTCATGGGCGGCGCCACCACCGGGGTTGCGGCCGCCCTGGCGGTGTGGCTTGGCTATCGAGAGAATTCACGTCTCGATGCCTTCGCTACGAAGATTCTGTAGAAGCTCCCGCTCCGATTCGATCGGCGCGCATCACAAAAGTGACGTTCTGATCACGCTATATGCTAGCCTCATGCAGCCAAGACAGGGTTCATCGTTATGGATGCCAGCGAACTGCAGGCCATAGGCGACACGATGATGCGCCTCGTCACCCCCGACATGACACCGAAGGAACTGGTCAAGGCCGTCCGCAAGGTGCATCCCGATGCCAAGAAGAAGGATATCGCCCGCGCCGCCTTCCACGCCATCATCGCCGATGCCAACCAGGATCTCGGCAAATCGAGGAGCCTGCAAGCCTTCGCGCTCGCCGAGCGCACCCAGCAGGCGGAATAGCGACCACCGACGATAGCTGCAAATTGCATCGATCGAATTGTGAGAAAATTAATCAGCGAATTCTAATATTATGGGTCAACCGGCGACGAACCCCATGACCAAGAACCTCGGCAACGCCAAGCCCAATGCTCCAGCGAGAGAGATGAAACCCTCGCCGCTCGGCAGGATCGCGCCGGCGCTTTTCCCGCTGGTGGTCGTCGCGCTCGGCTACTTCGTCGGCAAGCAGTTCTTCGGCTTCTGATCCAGGACTCGCTACCTTTCTGGTAACCGATTGCAAAACGCAATCAGATGTGCATCCTTGGCCTCGAACGGGTCAGAAGGAGGCGCCGGTGGCCAGGATCGTCTATTCCATGCTGATGTCGCTGGACGGCTATATTGCCGGGCCGGACGGAAGCATCGACCTGCCAGTGCCCGAGGAGGAATTGCACCGGCATTTCAACGAGGAGATGCGGCAAACCGCGATCGCGCTTTGCGGTCGGCGCCTCTACGAGACGATGCGTTTCTGGGACAGCGCCGACCGTGAGACCGGCGCCGAAGAGGTCGAGCGCGACTTCGCCCACGCCTGGCGCGAGACGCCGAAGATCGTGTTTTCGACGACGCTGCGCGAGGTCGGCGCCAATGCCCGGCTGGCGGATGGCGACGCCGTCGCGATGGCAAGATCGCTGAAGACGGAGACGGACGGCCAGATCAGCGTCGGCGGCGCCGAATTGGCCGGGCACTTGGCCCGCGCGGGCCTGATCGACGAGTACCGGCTCTACATGCACCCGGTCGTACTGGGCGGCGGCAAGCCGTATTTCCAGCATGGATTGTCGCTCGCGCTGACGCCGCTTGGCGCCGAGCGCCTTTCCCAAGGCGTGACGCTGCTGCGCTACGCACCGGCCTGAGCGCCGCAAGTTCAATACGCGCCAGCCGAAACAGAAGCGGGAAACGCCGGCGCCTCGGCCGTTTTGCGCCGCCCCCACTGCTTTGGTCCTAGGGCCTAGGTCGTTCTTGCCCTTGTATGAGCACAAGCGCATGTTCGAGGCAGCCGGCAGGCTCGCAAACTCCGGTCAGGCCCGGCCGCCGAACCCAATACACCCCCCCAGGCTGCCGGGCCGCCGGCGCGGCGGACGCCGCTCAAGCAAGCCTTCGGCCACATAACCTCCGATCCGAACCAATTCCATCGGCATGCCGGACACGTCCGGCCTCACGATCCGCTTGGACGCGTTCGAGACGCGATGGCGTGTCGTTGGGTCGAACCGGGCCTATCGACATCGAATTCTGCCGAGCACGCCCGAACCTGGGGTTTCAAAACCTGGCTTTTTACACGGCGACGGGCGGTTTCTCGATATTTTTATTTACAATGTCAAATCGGCGGGCGCCCGGCGACTGTTCTCCTACTAAAGGCCAATGCGCTGATGCTTGCGGCAACCCTTCGCAAGTTAAATCGTATTGCTGTTCAAGGATGCATTTCTTGTGGCAACGAGCTGGAGCTGCACATGGTGGCAGGCGAGCCAGACAGCGTCCGCGTAAAGGGCATCAACGGCCAGTGGATCGTGCGCGTCGTCGAGGGCGGAAGACTGACGCAGCTCGTGTTTGACATTCACGCGGAAGCCGAAGCCTTCGCAGAGGAGGAACGCCACCGGATCGGCCTGCCCGGAGAACCACCGGCCGAGGAGCCGGTCGAGGCAAGGCGGCGCGGCGGGCGCGGGCGTTAACACGATCCGGCACGTAAGCTCCTGGCACGATTGGCTCCACCTCCGCGACGGGTGTTTGCGCTTGGCGCGAAAATGCGGGAACAATCGGCGGACGGGGGAGTGCTGCCGATGTGCAATCTCTACAACATCACCACCAGCCAGGAGGCGATCCGCCAGTGGACTCGCACGCTGCGCGACCTGATCGGCAACCTCGAGCCTTCGATCGACATCTATCCGAACCAGCCGGCGCCGGTGGTGCGCAACGCCGCCGACGGCAGTCGCGAGCTCGCCACTTTGCGCTGGGGCATGCCGACGCCACTCGAGCGCATGCGCGGCAATGCCGATTCCGGCACGACCAACATCCGCAACCCGCAATATGGGCACTGGCTGCCCTATCTCGGCGTCGAGAATCGCTGCGTGGTGCCGGTGACAAGTTTTGCCGAACCCTCGCCCAAGCCCGGGGACAAGGACCCGGAAACCGGTGTCCAGAAGAACTTCTGGTTTGCGCGCAGCGAAGAGCTGCCGCTGTTCTTCTTCGCCGGGCTGTGGACGTCGTGGCACGGGGTGCGAAAGGTCAAGGAAGGTCCGGGCGACCACGAACTCTACGGCTTCCTGACGACTAGGCCCAACGCGCTGATCGCGCCGATCCACGAGAAGGCTATGCCGGTGATCCTGACCACGCTGGAGGAGACCGACCTCTGGCTCACCGCGCCATGGTCGGAGGCGAAGAAGCTGCAGCGACCGGCGCCTGATGATGCGCTGGTGATCGTCGAGAAGCCGGCGACGCAGATCAAGTTTCCCACCGCGCCGCCGGCGCAGGGATCATTGTTTTAACCCCTCGCCTTCTGCAGCACCCAGATATAGCCCTTTGACGGGTGGTCCTGGTCGATGAACTGGGTCTTCACCTCCGTGTCCCTGCGGCCGCAGCGCTTGCAGCGGAAGCGGATGGCTTCGAGCGGCTTGTTCCAGCCGACCACCTTGGCCACGTCGTTCGCCTTGAAGCGGCCGACGTGGTAGCAGTGGCGGCATTCGACGATAAGCAGCATGTTGGCCTTGGCCGCTCGGCCAACGCTGTCCATGGGTCCGGCCATTTTCTCATGTCCGGTCTGAATAATCCTCGGGCAGGGGCAAGAGGCCGAGCCAAGCGGCCCGGAAATCGGGCTCCCGACCCGCAACCGCGCCCATCACCTCATGCAGCCTCTCCACCAAGCCGTTAAGCCGCCAGTACATTTCGCCATTGGTCTTGAGGTTGAGCTGCGCCGCCAGCACTGTCTGGCGTAGCTCCAGCGCGTCAAGGATGATCGCCTCCACGTCCGACCGGAACAATCTGTCATAGCGGCTTTTCCGTCTGCCCAATGCGGCTCTCCCTGATACCGAGCAACCGCCCCATCTCCTGACAAAATAGGAATCTCTTCCTCGCGAAGTCAATTCGTCCTTGACATTTTTGTTCACTTTTTGTTCACTTACTAATATGAGCTGAAGGGAGCAACGGATATGGACCATATCGTCAGGCTCGACAGCCGCCAGGAGGCCGCGCTTCAGGCAATCGCCGAGCGCTTCATCGCCGAGCACAATCAGTGAAGGCGCTGAAGGAGATGATCGTGCTCAACGGGCATTTGCAGGAGCGGCTGGAAGCACTCGGCGCGCCGAAGCGGGCTGGGCGGCAAGGTAGCTAACGCAGGACAGAGGGGCGCGAAGGATCGCGGCTTTGACAATTGGCGACCCTGAAGCCCTATGCCTTCACGCGCTTCAGCGCCTGCGCCATGCAGTGGATGCCGCCGCCGGTCTTGGAGATCTCGCTCATGTCGACGGCCGCGACCTCGAAGCCGCGCGCCTTCAACTGGCCGATCAGGCTCTTGCTGGAGGTCGGCGCGATCACCCTGTCCCTGCCGAGCGACATGAAGTTGCAGCCGAGCGCCATCGTGTCCTGGAACGGCACGTCGATGATCTCGTGGCCCTTGCCCTTCAGCCAGTCGACGATGCCGGGCTCGGTGCAGGCGAGGCAGACGGCGGTGAGTTTTTCGGCGATCGGCACCACCATCAGGTCGATATGGACATAATATTCGTCGATGAAGGCGATGCGGGTCTCCCAGCCTTCCTTGTCGAACCAGGCCTGCACCTGGCGCGCGCCTTCCTCCTGCGTGCGGGCGCCGCCGCAGCCGATCAGCACCACGCCTTCCTCGATGACGTTGAAGTCGCCGCCCTCGAAGGTACCGGCCGTCACCATGTCGTAGATCGGGATGCCAAGCTTCTCATAGGTGCGGATGGCGGCGTAGTTCTCCCCGCGGCGCCACCAGTTGGCCATGGCGGTGATGAAGGCGCCGTAGGGCGTCATGACGCTGGAGTCGCGCGAATAGACCTGCATCGGCAGTTCCGGCGTCGGCTCGTGCCAGTGGATGTTGACGCCGAAATGCTCGTAAGCCGCGACGAGGTCCTTGTGCTGCGCCTGCGCGATCTGGATGTTGCAGGGCGCCTCGCGCAGATGTTTTCTCGACAGCGAGCTGGTCGACAGATGCCTGAGGAAATTCGGCGAGCCGAGCAGGACATCGGTCAGCACATCGGTTTCGTTGGCGAAGCCCCAGGCGGTCAGCGGCTTGGTGCCGCCGTTGGGGTTGCGGCGCTGCAGCGAGAAGGGTTCGGCGACGATGCGATCATGGACGGTCATGGTGTTCTCCTCGAGCTGATAGTGTTCGTGTGTCATGCGGTGGAAGCAGCCGGGATCCACCAGTCGCGCCCGCGCGGCGTGGTGACATATTCCGGCCAGCGGAAGTTGATCGGCGGCTCGTAGTCGCAAAGCGGCGCGATCCAGTTCGAGCCGCCGACGCCCCCGCCGGTTCGCTTCACGAACTCGTCCATCGCGGCCTCGCGCGCGGCCCTGTCCTCGAGCACGCGCAACGCGGTGAGCGCAACCGTCTTGGCGGCGCAGGTCACCATCGGGTCGATAGTGGCTGAAATGCCGCCCAGCGCGTTCATCACCCAGGCCGGATAGGCATGGCCGTTCTCCGAGCGCAGCGCCGGACGGGCGACATAGAAACGCGCGGTCGGCGCGTGCCAGCTCATGTCGGTGTAGTCGTCGGAGGTCGAGTTCACCTGCGATGGCGGCAGATCACGGCGCAGGATCGCCTCGGCCTCTTGCGGCGTGATCAGCCGCTCCAGCTCGTCAATGAACGGGTTCTCGGTCGCCTCGCCGCCGGCATTGACCTGAATCTCGCGGGCGATGGCCCTCGCCTCCTCGCTCCATTGCGGCGGGCCGACGGCTGCGAGCGCCTGATAGGTGATGTCGGCCATGGCGTGACTGGCGAGGCCCGGCCGCGACTTCGACACCCAGTGCCGCTCGTAGCGGCAGCCGCTCAGCCTGGCGGCCGCTTCCGCATTGCGGTCGAGCACGGCGGTCACCTGCTCGGCCATGGCAATAGTCGGCACGCGGATCATGTACTGGATCTCGGCTAGCCCGGCCGGCAGATTGTCGGCGGTCGCCTGCCCCGCCGTCAGGATCGCCTCGCTGATCGACCAGCCGCCCTGATGCGGCAGCATGGAGTCGCGCAGCGCCTTGGAGGCCATGTACATCATCATCAGCGCGTCGTTGGCGCCGGGCGCCCTGACCGCCGAATGCGCCTGCGGGATCGGCGCGCCGTCATTTGCGCGAACCCAATTTTCGGGTTCGTCGCAGATAAAGCGGTAGATCATCGCGTAGGCCGCGCCGCAATGCGTGTCCCAGCGCGCCGTGTTGCAGAGCGGCAGCATGTAGAAGGGATGGAAGGAGATCATACCGGCCAGGCCGTCATAATAGCCCTTGGCCGCGTGGATCGGCTTCGAGCCCCTCACCTTCTCCGCCGGCTCGCCGGTGAAGCGCAGCGTGCCCTGGATGTTGTGCTGCTGCATCGCCGCCTTGGTGGCGAGCAGCCCGCCGAGGCTGCCGATGCCGAGACCCGAATGCGGATCGGTGTGGCCGCCGGCCTCGACGCCCAGGCCGGGCCGCGGGCGCTTCACCGTCGCGACGTCCTGACAGTTGCCGGGCACGGCGTCATATTCGGCATACATGCCGACGGTGGGCCCGTCGCCATTCGTCCAATGGGCGCAGAAGGCGGTCGGCATGCCGCCCGAACCTTCCTCGACCGAAAAGCCTTCGCGCTTCAGCCGGTCGACATACCAGGCGGCCGACTGGTACTCGCGCCAGGCGGTCTCGCCGAAATCGAAAATGGTGCGGGTCCAGGCCGACAAGAGCGGCTGGATGCCGTCGATACAGGCAAGCGCTGTTTCCTGCGCTGAAGTCGTCACCGGTTCCTCCATGCCTTAAAGAAAGCAGTGAAGCGGCCCATCAAAAAGTGATATGTTTTCCCGGCTCGTGCAAATTCGGTTCACCTGAGGCCTCTTGCGAATACCTTCCACGCAGGCGCTGCGCGCCCTCGACAGTTTTGCTCGTCACGGCAGCGTGTGGCGCGCCGCCGACGAGCTCCACCTCACCCGAAGCGCGGTCTCGCATCAGCTTCGGCTGCTCGAACGCGACCTCGGCTTCGATCTGTTGCAGCGCATCGGCAAGGGCGTGGCGCTGACGCCACGCGGCCAGCGCTACGCGGCCGATGTCAGGAAGGCGCTGACCGTGCTCGGCGACGCGGGAACGCACAACAGCGGCGCCGGCGTCGGCGGTTCCTTCGGCATCTCCTGTCCGCCGGGCTTCGCCTCGATGTTCCTGTGCACCCATATCGGCGAGTTCCAGCAGATGTATCCGGACGTCGCGCTCTCCGTGCTGACGCCGCGGCGGCTCGACGATGTCAGCAATCCGGAGGCCGACGCTTTCATCGCCTTCGGCGTCGGCAACTGGCCGAACCGGGCGGTGGAACTGCTTTGCGAAGTCTCCTTCACGCCGCTCTGCAGCCCGACGCTGCTCAACAAGGTCGGCGGCTTTTCCAAACCGGCCGACGTGCTGCGCGCCAATCTGCTGCATCTCAGCGACACCGAGGACTGGGCGCGCTGGCTGGCGCTGTCCAAGGTGGAAAATCCCGACACCGAGGGCGGCATCTTCTTTTCCGACATGAACCTCGTGTTTTCGGCGGCGATCGCCGGCCAGGGGATTGCCATGGGTGACGAGCTGACCGGCCGCCGGGCGCTGAGCGAAGGCCGGCTGGTCAAGCCGTTCGAAGCCACCGTCCCCTCGCCGCGCTCCTACTATCTGGTCTTCGAGCATGCCAAGGCCGGCCATCCGGTGCTCGATGCCTTCAGCGACTGGCTGAGGGCGAAGCTGTCGGAGAACAGGCTCTAATCTCCCCCTTGAGGGGAGGCGGCCGCGAAGCGGCCAGAGGGGGTCGTCTCACGTAGAGCGCCGGCGCCATCGGCGTCGCGAACGGCGTTGGCGCTTCACGCGCGGCGGCCCCCTCTGTCGCCTTCGGCGACATCTCCCCCTCAAGGGGGAGATTTGGCGCCACCCGTGAATCAAATTTGCCGATCAGGCGAAAACTATTCGGTTGCGGTGAGCCCCGGCCCTGCCTACGATTTGGACCAACGGTGAGGATAGACGCAGGATGCAGCAACCCGGCCGGGCCGCAGAGATCAAGGCGAACGGGATCGGCAAGAGCTTCGGCTCGTTCCGGGCGCTGGACGACCTGACGCTCGATATCGGCCGCGGCGAGTTCCTGACGCTGCTCGGGCCTTCCGGCTCCGGCAAGACCACTTTCCTGATGATTTTGGCCGGCTTCGTGCAACCGAGCGAGGGCCGGCTTTTCAGCGATGGCGTCGATATCACCGACCGCCCGGCCGAACAGCGCGCCGCCGGCATGGTGTTCCAGGGCTATGCGCTCTTCCCGCATATGAGCGTGGAACAGAACATCGCCTTCCCGCTCAAGGTGCGCAAGAAATCCGCCACCGAGATCAAGCGGCGCGTCGGCGAGATGGTTGAGCGCGTCGGGCTCAAGGGTCACGAAAAGAAGCTGCCGGCGCAGCTTTCCGGCGGCCAGCAGCAGCGCGTGGCGCTGGCCCGCGCGCTTGTGTTCGAGCCGGGCGTGCTTCTCCTCGACGAGCCCTTCTCGGCGCTGGACAAGAGCCTGCGCGGCCAGATGCAGGCCGAGATGAAGCGGCTGCACCAGGAGACTGGCACCACCTTCGTCTTCGTCACCCACGACCAGAGCGAAGCACTGGCGCTGTCTTCGCGCGTCGCCATCTTCAACCACGGCAAGCTGTTGCAGGTGGGCAGGCCGGACGAGGTCTACGACCGGCCGGACAATCGCTTCGTCGCCGAATTCCTGGGCGAAATCAACATGCTGCCGGTCAAGGGCGTCAAGCCCGCCGACAATGGCGCGACGGGCCTGTGCGAGGACCGCGCGGTCAACATGCGATGCAAGGCCGAGAAGGTCCGCGGCGACGCCATCCTGGCCATCCGACCCGAGCACATGTCGATCGCGCGGGAAGCGGCGGCCGGCGAGAACGGCATTGCGGCGACCGCGATCGCCTCGACCTATCTTGGCGCCGCGACCAAGCTCGACCTCACCACGCGCCAGGGCGCGAAGGTCACCGTGTCGGTGCCGAACGAGGTGGCGGCGGCAGCGCTCAGCAAAGGCAATTCCGTCTGGCTGACCTGGCCGGCCGAAAAAGGCTTCCTCCTTCCGGACGGAGGACAATGAGCACCGAAGCGGCCTGACATCGCCACACCGGCTTTCCGGATCAGATAAACGACAACAAGGGGAACTGACATGAGCGATACGAAGAAACAGACCATCGAATCCCTTGCCGAAAGGGCAAAGTGCGGCGAGATCTCGCGCCGGCAATTCGCGCAGCTTGCAGGCCTCGTGCTCGCCGGCACGCCGATGCTTTTGCGCTCGACCCAGTCCTTCGCCGAGACGAAAGGACTGGTGCTGGTGAACTGGGGCGGCGACGCCATCACGGCATACGACGCCGCCTACGGCCAGGCCTTCACCAAGGACACCGGCATCCCGGTCAAGATGGACGGCTCGGGCCCGACCGAAGGCGCGATCGCTGCGCAGTTCAAGAGCGGCGCACCGACCTGGGATCTGGTCGACGTCGATCCGTTCTCGGCGATCACGCTGGGCGGCCAGGGCATGCTCGAGCCGATCGACTATACGATCGTCGACAAGAAGAAGATGCGCGAGGGTTTTGGTTGGGAATATGCAGCCTCGACCTATTTCTTCTCCTATGTGATCGCCTACGACTCGCAGAAATTCGGCAGCAATGCGCCGACCGGCATGGCCGATTTCTTCGACGTCAAGAAATTTCCCGGTAAGCGCTCGCTCTACAAATGGGGCGTATCGAGCTGGGAGGCAGCCCTTCTCGCCGACGGCGTCGCGCCGGCCTCGCTCTATCCGCTGGATCTCAAGCGCGCGCATGACAAGATCGCCGCCTTCAAGGAAAACGTCGTCTCCTATTGGGGCGGCGGCGCCGAAAGTCAGAGCGTGCTGCTCAACGGCGAGGCCTCGATGGCGATCGTGTGGTCGACGCGCGCCTCGCTGATCGAGCAGGACTCGGGCGGCCAGATCAAGTTCATCTGGGACCAGGGCCTGATCTCGCCCGGCGCGCTCGCGGTGCTGAAGAACAATCCCGGCGGCAAGGAAGCGGCGATGAAGTTCATCGCCAGCACGCAGGATCCGCAGAAGGAGCTGGTGATGTTCGACAAGCTCGGCCAGGGTCCCGCAAACCCCGCGGCCGACGCGCTGATCCCGGCCGACAAGAAGCGCATCAACCCGGTCGATCCGGAGAACATGAAGAAGCAGATCCCGCTCGACATGGATTGGTACGCAAAGAACTACGGCGCCGCGCTCGACGAATATACCAAGATCATCTCGGCCTGATCAGGCCGAGATACCGAGCCGACATGAGAGGCACTCTCTCCGACAGGATGGGCGCGGCGCTGTTGATGGCGCCGCTGCTCCTGTTCCTGATCCTTGCCTATGCCTGGCCCTTCCTCGGCGTGGTGAAGTGGAGTTTTACCCTCCCCACGCCCGGCTTCGGCCAGTACCATGCCCTGCTCACCGATGACCTGGTTCAATCGGTGTTCATCCGTACGCTGCGCATCGCGGCGATCGTCACCGTGGTCTCGGTCACCGCCGCCTATGCGATCACCGTGGTGTGGGTGCGCGGCAGCCCGGTGCAGCGCGTGCTTGCCGAGTTCTGCATTCTGGTGCCGTTCTGGATCTCGGTGCTGACGCGCGCCTTCGGCTGGGTGGCGCTGTTGTCCAACCGCGGTCTCATCAACACCTGGCTGCAATCGATCGGCTTCATCTCCGAGCCGCTGACGCTGGTGCGCAACGAGTTCGGCGTCATCGTCGGCATGTCGCATTTCCTCATCCCCTTCGCGGTGTTCCCGCTGGCGTCCGCCATGCGCAGCCTCGACGAGCGCGTGCTCTTGGCGGCGCGCGGGCTTGGCTCCAGCCGCATGCGCACCTTCTGGACGGTGTTCGTGCCGATGACGCGCTCCGGCATCATCGGCTCGGCGCTGATCACTTTCGTCTTCTCGCTCGGCTTCTTCGTCACGCCAGCGATCCTCGGCGGCGGCCGCAGCGTGATGATCGCGGAGCTCATCTACCTGCGCATCTTCCAGAGCCCGGATTGGGGACTGGGCGCGGCGATCAGCGTCGTGCTGGTGGTGTTTGTCGGCGCGCTGATGGCGCTCGTCTTCCGCTACGTCAAACCGAAGCAACTGGTGTAGCGCGATGCCGACCTACCGCCCCGGTCCCGTCTCGCTGGCGCTCGCCGTCCTGGTGGCGCTGTTCCTGCTTATGCCGTTGCTCGCCGTCATTCCGGTGTCGCTGACGCCGAGCCGCATGCTGACCATGCCGACGGGCGAACTGTCGCTGCGCCATTATCGCTCGCTGATCGAGGATCCGCGCTGGCTGGATTCCATCCTGCTTTCGCTGCGGATCGGCGTGGTGAGCAGCGCGCTCTCCACCGTGCTCGCGCTCACGTTCAGCCTGGGCGTGTGGATGTTCCAGCCGCGCTTCACCGCCGCCCTCGTCGGCTTCGTGCTGTTGCCGATGGTGGTGCCGCCGGTGGTCTCGGCGGTGACGCTCTATTTCCTGCTCACCTCGGTGTCCGGCATCTCGTCCTTCTTCGGCTACGACACATGGCTGGGTGTGGCGATGGCGCATTCGGTGATGACCGTGCCTTTCGCGACGGTGCTGATGCTGGTCTCGCTCAGCCAGCTCGACCGGCGCATCGACCTCGCCGCGCGCGGGCTCGGCGCCAGCGTGTGGGAGCGCACGACACGCGTCATCATGCCCAACATCAAGTTTGGCATCGTCACCGCGGCGCTCCTCTCCTTCGTGCTTTCCTGGGAAGAGATCGGCGTGACGCTGTTCATCACCTCGGTGAACGCGATCACCCTGCCCCGGCTGATGTGGATGGGCCTGCGCGACAACATCGACCCGGCGATCGCGGCGCTCTCGGTGATCCTCATCATCATCACGGTGCTGGTGCTCGCGGTGCGCAGCGTCATCACGCGCCGGCAAGCTGCACCGTAAGAAACGAAAAGAGGCCCGCCGGGAGCGACGGGCCTCGTCAGGCGCCAAAGTGGAAGTTCGGCTCCTAATGATCCGGGGGTGTGGATCGCGCACAGCCTAGCCAACAGAGGCCCGACGGTCGATCTACAAATCCGTAAACTTCGGGCCGGCAAGAGCAAGCGGCGTCGACAAAAAGGGTCGCACTATCATCGCCTTGCGAGCATCCGAGAGCACGCCGGTGCGGCGCCCTTCAATCAAAAGTGATGGGAACGCCGGCGCGACGTCGAGCCGGACCGGCATAGCGACGGCCGCTCCCGCCATGCGAGGCGATCAGGCGAGCGCTCAGAGGGTTACCGATTTCCCGGCAGCATTCTGGTCAGGATCGTGTCCCGGCGAACGAAGTGATGATAGAGCGCGGCCAGGGCGTGCACACCGGCCACGATCAGTATGCCGTTTGCGCACAGCGAATGCAGTTCGCGAACGGTTCGCGCGGTCGCTCTGTCCGGGGCAAACGGGGCCGGCACGATGAACAGACCGAAGAAGCTCAACACGTCGCCCCTGAACCAGGTCAAAAGGATGCCAAGGACGGGAATCGCGACGAGCAGCGCGTAGAGAATGAAATGCCCGATCCTGGCGGCGGTACGCTCCGGGGCAGGCATATCCGCCGGCAGGCGCGGCGCTCCTCTCATGCCGCGCAGGACGACCCGCCAAAAGACGAGCGCGGCGAGCAGAAGTCCGAACGAAATATGCAGCCGCCAGACGGCGTCGAGGGTCGGATCCCCGCGGGGCAGCAGGTCTTCGCCATAGGTCAGGGCGTAGAGCAATACGACCAGGGCAAAGAGCGCCCAATGCAGGAACTTTTGGGTGGACGTGTAGGCGTCACTGGGCATTCGGCGCGGCTCCGTGAGGCGCGTCGCGCAGAAACGGGTTCAGGCGACGCGTTTTAAGTCTTTGTTTTGATGCATGTCGTTTTCCCAAAACCGCTGCGCACTTTTGGGCGACATGCATCAGACAGACAGCCGCTGTCTCAAGCGCATTCCCGGCGAACTTGTGGCCGCTAAATTACGAATTTGTAATGGGAATTACGGATCCGGAATATTCCGGCCAAACAATAGGCAAAAGCGGATACGCGGCGCCGCGCGGCGCGTTGCCATCCCGTTTGCATCCGCGCCTTTAGAAGGCACCGCGCAGGCGAAGACCCTCAGGCCTTCGCCTGCGTCGCAGCCGATCAGGCGGCCTGCGGCCGCCGCATCCTTTCAACCAGAGCCTGCCGGGCCGGGCCGGCGAGCGGCCTGTCCATGGTCAGCAGGCCGTCGAGGAGAGCGAGGAGCTCGCGCGCTGCGGACGACTTGCAGGAGTAGTAGACCATCTGGCGGTCGCGGCGGGTGTCGACCAGGCCAAACCTGCGCAGTTTGGCCAAGTGCTGGGAGAGTGCGGACTGGCTGAGTTCGACCTTGTCGGCAAGCGTGCCGACCGACAGTTCGCCCTCGGCCAGGTAGTTCATGATGAGCAGACGCTTCTCGTTGCCCATCACCGCAAGAAAGGCTGCGGCGCTTTCTGCGTTGGCGGTAAGTTTCTTCGTCACCATCGATTTCCCCATGTCCATGCTCTTCCGAGGCCATGGGGGCAATGGCTTCAGAATTCCAGAGCATTTGGTGGGCCTGCTCCGACACGGAACCTGCCCTGCTTCTTTATTCGACCAAACCCCTTCGTAACCCGGTTGCCACCACGTCGGGATATTGGCCTCGGACAGCATGCGCCGCGTTGCTGCGTGACGCAAGTTGGCGCAGACTCGGAATAATTCCGCGCCGCTAATGAGTATCAGCGCTTCGTTGTTTCAGCAAGGATATAGCGAAGCTGGCCCAGTATCCGGCATGCCTCCGGGCAAGACAATGGGACGAAATCCCATCGGCCGGGGCGCCACGACGCACATTGTCGCCATCTCCTTGAGACTCACCCTCGTTTCGGAACCCGTGCTAATATTAGCCGGGGCAGAAAAGGGGGACATGAGCTGAAGGAGGAGGCCCGTGTCCAATATGTCACAAAACACGTTCACACCCGCCGAGACGGCCCTGTTCGGGCGCGTCTTCGAGAGCGGGCGAGTCGATGGAGAAACCGAAGAGCAGAAGGAAGCGCGCGCCTCGCGCATCATCGCCAACTACATGGCCGGCATCACCGATGAGGCGGAACTCATCGAACTGTCCCGCAAACCGCTCGGAAGATAGACAGGAACCATCTCCGCTGCCGGCGCGCTGCTCACATCCTGTTGAAATATCGGGATGAAACCTGCCGGGCAGTTGCGCGTTTATCATCCGCTCACAATGCATCAGGGGTTTCGCGATGATCCAGGGATGGTTTTCCAGGCCGGTCGAAGTCGCCGTCGGCGTGGCAGGCTCGATCCGACACATTTCCAATGCGCAGCAGGCCGTGGAATTGCTGACGGGCCAATGGCGCGACGCCGGCAGCGCGCAGCATGGCGCGGCGCTGCGCGCCTGCCGCCGGGCAATGAGCGGCGACGTTCCGGCCGACAATGCCAGGGAAGCCTTCATCAGCGCCGCGCGCGAAGCGCATGTGCTGGTCGAATAGGCCCAAGGCGGTACTTGACGACCTGCCTATCGGTAGAAGAGCCACAAAAGCACCACCACCGCGAACGCCGCCGGGGAAAGCAGGATTGCGGCCCGCAAAACGCACATGGGCAGGTAGAGCGGATTGGCCATGCCTGGCGGTGCCGGCACTTATCGGTTGCGCAATTCGACGGGGGTTTTGCGCGAATTTGCGGCTAGCCGGCGCGCCGGCCGAAACCGCTGCTTGGCGCCCGCTTCGGCGTGCGAACGGCTGCGCTCAGCCTCCTCATAGAGCCCGAAAGCGGTCGCCATCAACGTGGCGACGGTCATGGTGGATGCAAGCACGGCGATCAGCATGAGAGGTTCCCCGCGTTTCAACTGCGTGTCGGATCCCGATTATCGCCGCGGGCGACAGCGCAGCCAGTGACTTTGGTCACGTGTTTTTGCGCGGCGCGCCGGTAAAATGAATCCCGGCTGTGAGCCGACCCGGACGGCCGATCGCCGACCTCAAAATTCTTCGGAACATTATCGGGAGTGGATGGTTAATGCGCGGGTCCGCCAATCATCCCGGACCCGCATCCCAATAGGCGCCTGCCGGCGCCGTCGCTCGATCAAAAAGACCACCATACGAACGGAGGATGTGATGAACGACGTCTGGTTTTCCGAGCCGGTCGTGATCGATTTCGAACCAAGCGGACAACACAAGGTCTCGAGCTGCTTCGAAGCAGTCGAATGCCTCGACCAGCGCTGGCCAAGACGGGCGCGCGACGGCGCCTGGCGGTCGGCAAGCCGCGTCTGCCGCGACGCACTCGACGGCTTGAGAAGTCCCGTCGAAGCGCGCAAGATCCTGCGCAGAGCGGCGAAGGCCGCCGGCCTGCTGGCCTGAAGCGCATCGCGGTCCCGGGCGGAGAAACGGGCACCCGGATCGTGTCGAGTTGCCCCCGGCCCTCGGCGGTCCGCAAGCCGAGAAAATTTCGGAACATCGCAGCCGCCGACCTGTTTCTTCCCCGTAGTCTCCTGACTACGGGGTTCCAGACCCAAGCCGAGTCCGTTCCGACTTCCCATCGCCGGGGCGGGCTTGATTTTGCGCTGGGCAATCTGGACGGAAAACCGCACCGCGGCCGACGTATACTGGAGAGCGTTCAGAGCGCATCCCACGGGGTACATGAAAACGTCGGCCGCCGCGCTTCAGGGCGCCTTTTTGTTCAGGCCCTTTCATTTTGGCGAGTTGGGCCTCCGCGTTCAACGCGAAGACCGGGCCGTGGTGAACGGGAGGTTACTATCCACAGGATGTCCCGATCGACCCGGACCGTTTCGCCGCGTCGATCAGCCGAACCCACCGAGCACTTCCGGGAATTGAACCGCCATTGCCCTGTCGTCCGCCTGCCTGGCGTAGATCTGGTGCATTTTCGCCCCGTCATAGCGCGCGCGGCGGCGATGAACGTCCCTGCCGAAGAGGCCTCCCAAGACGTCGAAACGGCGCCTGAAACGCTTCAGCAATCCGCGTTCGAATGGGAACCTTTGCCGAAAAGGCTCACCCCATGGCGTATCCTTCGCAAGGTCGCGGTAAACCGCCAGTGCCTCGAGTTCAACATCTATTTGCTTTTCCCATGGCTTGCTGCCCGCAAAGTGGCGCGCATAGGCTTGCGGGAATCGATATTCCCTGCTGACCGACATCAGATTCCAGTTCGGGTGCATCGTCTGCCACTTGCCCTCGAACGCGACATTGAGCGCGTTCTGATCGTTCATTTTTCCATGAATGGCGGTCTGGCGCGTCCTCTCCAGGAGGCCTTCCGTGCGCACTGCGTCCATGTCGAAGACCACCACGCCGGAATTGAAGTATGGCGCGCCCGGCTGCATCCCGAGGCTTTTGCGATAAGACGGCCGGAAGTACATATAATCGTCGTGGGCCGCGAGCAGAGGCGCGCCAAGCTCCTGGCAGGCCAGGTCGTTAATGTCGCGATTGAACAGGACATCACAGTCAGTGTAGGCGACCCGGCCATAACCGTCGAATTGCGGTAGCAGGTCTGCGAACAGGCGGACATAGGCAGCGATGCTGTAGGTACCAAAACGGAAGCCAACGCGATCCATGAAGTCGGACACGTCGAGCAACGCTACTCTGTCGCCAAGCAGTCGCCTCGCGACTTGCATATCGCGCTCATGAGCCTTCACGTGGAGAATGAAGCCATCAATTGGCGCGGAAACATCCAATATCCGCCGCGCCGCCAGGCATGCATAGGGAAAATAATTGCTATCCGTGGCCAAGAAGTAGCATGGGCGCTGCAAGCCAGCCTCCGTGATATCGAGCTTCGCATGATGGGTCGATCAAAAATCGATCGCGATTATCCGGCTAAGCCACCCGAATGTTTATCCCAGCCGCACTACACCCGAGCCGGTGCCTGCCACAAAATGCCTGTCGATGAAAGGCTCGATGGGGCCGGTGAGCGTGCCGGCTTCCCTTTTGATCTTATCGTCATCCCATTCCCACCACCGGATTGCCAACAGCTTGGAAATCACATCCTCAGAAAACCGGTACCTGATCAATCGGGCCGGAGACCCGCCGACGATCGCATAGGGCGGCACGTCCTTGGTTACCACAGCCCCTGCGCCGACGACCGCGCCATCGCCGACTACGACCCCCGGCAATATTATAGCGCCGTGGCCAATCCAGACGTCATTGCCGATTGTGACGCCACTCGGTTTGCCGCCATTTCCGACGGGATCGGATTGCTTTAGCATCCGGCTGTGGATCGGAAATGTCGTGGCGCGATCGGTCAAATGCTGACCGGAGCACATGAAAAGCACTTCACCCGCGATCGAGCAGAAAGCCCCAACCGTCAGCGGGGCCTCCTTCGAGGCGAAAAAAACCTTCCGCCGTGACACACCATAGGTGTGGCGTCCTACCGTCACGTATTCCGGCAGTTTCGAGCGAGCGTTCCTCAACCAGTCGGATAATACGGACATTCTGAAAGCCTACCCCAGCACAATAACGACATAGCCGCAGACGGACCAAATCCACAAGCCTGAGGTTTCACAAGCCGGGCGAGTGATCTTCAGGCTGGGAGCAGATTGCCGAAGATACCGGTTGCAGCCTTTTTCGTCTGTTGGCGCTGTGTTTTGCGGTGGATTGCGCCTGGGAGTGTTGCTAGTGGAGCGAACGGCCCGCTCCACTTAATCGAATGAACGACTTGACCGAATGAATGACCTCTTTGGTTACATCGCCTATGGCGACAACGAGCTCTATCACTTTGGCGCGCTACTCAGCGCGCTTAAGCTTCTGCACCATTGCCCCGGCGCCAGGATAATCGTCGCAACTGACAGACCGGCATTCTTTCGCGGATACCCGCTTGAGACGATACTTGTGAGCGCCGAGAAGAAGAACGAGCTATCCTTCGATTGGCGCTACCATTTCGGCATCAAGGCTGGCGGCCTTATCGAGCTTTTGAAGCGCGCTGACCGATTGCTTTTCATGGACACGGACATGTACCCGGTCGGGAATCTATCCCGTGCCTTCGAGGCCATTACGCCCTGCAATTCAATCATGCGTCTTTGCGAGGGGCCGCATGCTTGGTGCCCGCGGCTGGAGGGCAAGGGTGTTCGGGTCGGCGACTATGTTGTGACCGGCCATGAGCCGATGTGGAATAGCGGCATCCTCGGCGTGCATCGCGACAACCTTCCTGCCCTGCTCGACGCCTATCCTCCGATCCTCGCCGTTCATGAGATCGCGAAGATAGATGCTGCTGAGCAGTTCTGCATTGGGATCGCCCTATCCCAAGATGGCCGAACCATCAGCCCGCATCGCCTGAAAATCAGGAACTACAACACGCGGGGCAAAAAGCTGTTCGCCGGGCCGCGCGTTCGTAAATTCTTCAATGTCTACGGCGACGCGCCAATTGCTCAGCAAATTGCAGAAGCCGCTCGATATCGTCTTTGGCGAACGCCTGTAGACTTATGGCACCAGCGACAGATGTGGTCGCGTTGACTCCGGCCATTCGTTCGGCTGTTTTTCGCTTCAAGGCAAAAGAAGAATATCGCGCGGGTCAGACAGATCGCGAATATCGATCTCCCTCTCCTGCTTTTCGTTAAGGACCACGCACCGGCTGTAGTATCGCGACAGGTATTCGGTCATTTCCTTGATCTTTACAGCCCCGTACCTGACGGGCTGACCTCCATGACCGTGGCGATTCGATGCTCAACCAGATCGCCGGCCGATCGTCGGCGAACACCCCTTATGCTGCGCGCAAAGTTGGAATAGCACTCACATCCACTTCGCGCTCGGCATGCCAGGCGTCATAGGCAGCCTGCATACGAAGCCAGATGGCGGCGCCATCGCCGAACATCTTTCCAAGCCGCGCCGCGACGGCCGGCGATACCGGCTTCCTCTCACGGGTGATGTCGTAAAGCTGCTGTCGCGAAATGCCCAGCAGCCTGGCAATCTCCACCTTGGTCTTTCCGGTCGCCGGGATGATGTCCTCAAGCAGCGCTCCCGGGTGGGACGGGCCGCGCTCGATCGGACGCTTCGGCTTGTGCTCGCTCATAAACAGACGTCTCCAATCTGTCCGCCTCAGTGATATTGCTCGAAGTCGACGCGGGCGGCGTCCTTGCCGTCGAATTCGAACGTGATGCACCACGGACCGTTCACATGGACCCTGTAGCGTGTCGGGTCGAAGCCCTTCAAAGCATGAAAATCAAAACCCGGAAGGTTCATGTCTTCGGGCCGCTCGGAGGCTTCGAGACGGTCAAGCCTGACAAGGATACGCTGGTGGTCGATCTTCCCGGTCTTGCCGGCTGAGAATAGGTCCGCCAGCGCCTTGCTCTTGAACGACTCGATCATACCGTCATGTAAGCAAATAGCATACACACGTCAAGGTTTCGTAAGCGAAAAGCATACACAGATGGACTGACGACTTCGAGATTGTTCTGCCATTCTCCAGATTGGGAAACTGTGCCCTTCCCGAGAGATGGGTGACAGTTCATTCCGGATAGATGGGTTACA
>NZ_LPVS01000257.1:0-41970 GCF_014843905.1 Mesorhizobium silamurunense
CGCACACCTCGAAACCCGCGCCCTCCCGCGCGAGCGGGTTCGTTCAGTGGCGCAACTTCGACGTACAGCGTCGCTGCCGGCGATGTCGGCTTTCAGGAAGCGGCAAAGTTGACCTCTATAGCCGTGCATGCGGCGCAAAGCCGCCGCCCTCATGCGGCTGGCGCAGGTCAACTATGGGCCAAGTCGGGCATACCACACGTCCAATCCAGTGATCCGCAACGACTCAAAGATCAACTTCGCTGCAGGCGCCGAAATCGTTCTCGAACACAATCAGATTTGATTTTATGAGGGGTTCGAGTCCATGGCGTGGGCAAAGAAAAAATAAATAAATAAAATCAGTAACTTAGATGGGAATTTTGGTGGGCCCGGAGGGCGTATTAACATCGTTGATTTTGTTGGCTTTTTCGTGGGCCAAAATCAGAAATCTTCCCGTATCGTTCCGCATGCTCCCGTGACGCAAAGCAGGGAGCAACTGAGAGACAACGCGAACGGCACTGTTCCCCACGGCCGCTGTCTACAGCGGCTTAATGGCCATGCTCGTCATGCTTGGGCAATGTTAGCCTAAAAACACGCACCAGATCGCTGACCTGCTCCGGCGAAAGGTAGCGGGGGTTTAGGCCGCGCAACAGTAGATAGAGTTTTGCAGTCTCCTCCAACTCTTCGGTGGCGAATACGGCTGCCTCGAGCGTCTCGCCCGCGACGACAGGACCATGGTTGGCGAGGAGAACTGAGGAATAGCGCCCGGCGAGGCCCTTGATGGCACTAGCGACTGCCGGGTCACCAGGCCGAAAATACGGCACCAGCGCGGTCTGACCGGCACGCATCAGATAATAGGGCGTCATCGGCGGTAGCACCGCTTTGGGATCGATTTCGGGCAGCATGGTGATGGCCACCGCATGGGTCGAATGCAAATGAACTATGGCGCGGGCGCTTGGCCTCGTGTCGTAGAGAGCGGTGTGCAGAGGGATTTCCTTCGTCGGGGCATCGCCCGAGACTAGTTTTCCCTGTGCGTCTAGCCGGGCGATGCGGGCGGGATCGAGAAATCCCAGCGAAGCATTGGTGGGTGTGACTAGCCAGCCACCGTCATCCAGCCGCAGGCTGATGTTGCCTGACGATCCCGGCGTCAGGCCGCGCTCGAACAGCGAACGCCCGAAGCGGCAGATCTCTTCCCTGTACTTCGCGTCGGTCACGTCGTGGCTCCCTCGATCAGTTCGAACCCGAGATCGACCACCGTCGGTGGTCCGTCAGAGCAGACCAGCCGCGCGCCCATCTCCCCTACGGCGACGCGGGGCGTGAGAATAGTCGACAGTGGCTGCGGGGCGCTGCGCGCCACGTCGAGACCATTATAGCCGAAGATCGCCAGCCGGTCGGGGATGGTGATGCCGCGGCTGACGCAGTGGAAATAGCCGCCGATCGCCATGTCGTCGTTGGAGAAGTAGACAGCGTCCAAACTCGTGCTGCGCTCCAGCAGGCGCTCCAGCCCCTCGCGCCCAGCCTGGATCGAAGACGAGGCGGGGATGATTTCTTCTCCGGCGAGGTCGAGGCCGGCCTCGCCAAGTGCCGAACGAAATCCTGCGAAGCGTTTGGCGGCGCGCAGGTCGCGGCTGAGGTCGTGGCCGACATAGCCGATCTGCCGATAGCCGCGCGAAACCAGATGGCGCGCGGTCATGCGTCCCGCCTCGCGGTTGGAAAAGCCGACGACGATGTCGATACCCTCGCCGTCGGTATCGAGCAGTTCTGCGACGCGGATACCAGCGTTGCGCAGCATTGCGCCAGCGCGCTCGGTGTGCTCGAGCCCCGCCACCATGACGCCGGCGGGGCGCCAGCTCAGGAGCGACTCGATGAGGCTCTCCTCGCGTCGTAATTCGTAGTCCGTTACCGCGATGACCGGTTGAAAGCCGGCGCCGACGAGGACTGTGTTCGCCCCGCGCAGCATGTCCGGAAAGACGATGTTGCTGAGCGAGGGGATGACGATCCCGACGAGCCTGGAACCGGTGGAAGCCAGCGTTCCGGCAATGCGGTTCGGCACATAGCCGAGGCTAGTCGCTGCATTGAGAACGCTCTCGCGCGTCTTTGCCGAGAATGATCCATGCCCACGCAGCACGCGCGAGGCAGTGCTCTCGCCAACGCCGGCTGCGCGCGCAACGTCGGTGAGGGTAATCATCGGCCCCGCTCCCATCCCTCGGCTATTTGGTCGACCATTTCCGAGCCCCTAACCCGCCTCCGACCCGTCCTGCTGCTTTTAGTTTTCGCACGTCGCAACAGCCAACTCAATCAAATTTTGGCAGCGCTGCCATTTTCCATTGGCAGCGCTGCCAATCCATGCTATCCGACAATGCAAGCGCTGCCAAAAATGGGGTTAAGCGGCGCGAGACCGCGAAGAAACGCCATCAAACAGGGAGGAAATGAAATGACGGTGCTCACCCCAACGCTGCCGGCTGAAACAATGGCAGGAATCGAGACCCGAAGAATCGCCTACAGCAAGGTCTTCTGGCGCATCGTGCCGTTTCTGATGCTGTGTTACGTCGTCGCCTATCTCGACCGCGTCAATGTCGGCTTCGCCAAGCTCGACATGTCAGCGGAACTCGGCTTCAGCGAAACGGTCTACGGCCTTGGCGCCGGCATCTTCTTCATCGGCTATTTCCTGTTTGAGGTGCCGAGCAACGTCATCCTGCACAAGGTTGGCGCGCGCATGTGGATCGCGCGCATCATGATCACCTGGGGTCTGATCTCGGCAGGCTTCATGTTCGTCGAATCGGCCCCGATGTTCTATCTGCTGCGCTTCCTGCTGGGCGTCGCAGAGGCAGGCTTCTATCCGGGGATAATCCTCTTCCTGACCTACTGGTATCCTTCGCACCGCCGCGCCAAGATCATCGCTGTCTTCATGTCCGCAATTCCGATATCCGGCATCTTTGGCAACCCGCTTTCCGGCTGGATCATGGATTCGTTCCACGGCGATAGCGGTCTCGCCGGCTGGCAGTGGATGTTCCTCATCGAGGCCGTTCCCGCCATCCTGCTCGGCATCGCCGTCTTCTTCTTCCTCGACAATGGCATCCGCGACGCCAGGTGGCTGAGCGAAGCGGAAAAGCGGGTGCTCGAAGAGGAGATCGAGCGCGAGGAACGCCACAAGGAGAAGGCGCATTCGGTCGCCGGGGTATTCCGCGACGGGCGCGTCTGGCTGATGTGCGTTATCTATTTCTGCTTCGTGATGGGCCAATACGGGCTGACGTTTTGGATGCCGACCCTGGTCAAGGCGACCGGCGTCACTGGCAATCTCAACATCGGGCTGATCAGCGCCATCCCATTCCTCTGTGCCGTCGTCGCCATGAACCTGTTCGGTCGCAGCGCCGACTGGCACCGCGAGCGCCGCTGGCATCTGGTCGTGCCGGCGCTGCTCGGTGCCGTCGGCTTCATCGTCGCCGCTACGTCCTCAGATCCGACGATCGCCATCGCCTTCCTGTCGCTGGCAGCGGCTGGAGCGATCACCTGCGCACCGCTCTTCTGGTCTTTGCCGACAGCCTTTCTGACGGGAACCGGCGCCGCTGCGGGCATTGCGCTGATCAATTCGGTCGGCAATCTGGCCGGCTTCGTCAGCCCTTACCTTGTGGGCTATCTCAAGGATCTGACCGGGACAACGCACGTCGCCATGTACGCGCTCGCCGCCATGCTCGTGGCAGGCGCGATCCTGGTGCTGACGACGCCGTCCAAGCTGGTCAACAAGTGACCCGACCGAAGCAAGATGGAGTTTCCATGATGACTGTTCACGCTGTGCAAAAGGAAAACCCCGTTGTGACCAGCGCGAGCCGGGTCGCAGTGATCGGCCTCGGCTCGATGGGCTTCGGGATGGCCCAGTCGCTCAAGCGGGCCGGATTCGAGGTGACTGGCTTCGACATCGACGATGCGCTGGTTCAGCGCTTCGTCGCCGAAGGCGGGCGGGGGGCACAAACCCCTGCCCAGGCTGCGCGGGCCGCGGATGTCGTGGTGTCAGTCGTGGTCAACGCCGCGCAGACGGAAGCCATCCTCTTCGGCGCGGGTGGCGTTGCCGAGACACTGGCCGAGGGGACTGTCTTCGTCTCCTCAGCAACGATGGATCCCGATGTCGCTCGCAAATTGGCCGCGCGGCTGGGGGCGACCGGAGGGCTCTATCTCGACGCGCCGATCAGCGGCGGCTCGGTCCGCGCGGCGGACGGGGCGCTGACCGTTCTCGCCTCTGGCTCTGCTCCCGCCTTCGCCAAGGCACGGCCCGTGCTCGATGCCATGGCAGCCAAGGTCTACGAATTGGGCGAAGAGCCGGGGATCGGCGCGGCTTTCAAAATGATCAACCAACTGCTCGCTGGCGTGCATATCGCCGCCGCGAGCGAAGCCATCGTGTTTGCCGCCCGCCAGGGGCTCGACCTCCGCAAGGTCTATGAAGTGATTACGGCTTCGGCCGGCAGCTCCTGGATGTTCGAGAACCGGGTTCCGCACGTGCTTAACGGGGACTACACGCCGCGAAGCGCGGTCGACATCTTCGTCAAGGATCTCGGCATCGTCCAGGACATGGCCCGCAGCGCCAAATTCCCGGTGCCGGTTGCAGCCGCCGCGCTCCAGATGTTCCTGATGACATCGGCTGCTGGCATGGGGCGAGATGACGATGCCTCGGTTGCCCGGCTCTACGGGCGCATCACTGGCACCGACCTGCCTGGCGAAACGAAAACCTGACCAGGACTCGACCGACCATGCCCCATTTCGCCGCCAACCTGACTATGATGTTCAACGAATGGCCGTTCCTCGACCGGTTCGACGCGGCCGCGGCCGCCGGCTTCACGGCGGTAGAGTTCCTGTTCCCTTACGAGCACACGCCGGAAGCGATCGGCGAGCGCCTCGAGCGGAACGGTCTGACCCAGGCCCTGTTCAATCTCCCGCCGGGCGATTGGGCTACAGGCGAACGCGGCCTTGCGGCGTTGCCCGAGCGCTTCGATGAGCTAAAGGCCGGTGTCGAGACCGCGCTCGCTTACGCCGAAGCCACCGCTGCACAGCGCCTCCATCTCATGTCCGGGCTCGGCTCGCGCGAGGACAAGGGCGCCGTCGATGCCTATCGAAAAGCAGTGACCTGGACCGCCGAAAAACTGGCGGATCGCGGCATGGACCTGGTGATCGAACCCATCAATGGCCGCGACATGCCGGGCTATTTTCTGAACGACTTCGCCTTTGCTGAGCAACTCATAAGCGATTTGGCGTTGCCTAATCTGAAACTGCAGTTCGACGTCTACCATCGCCAGATCCTGCATGGGGACGTCACCGTGGCTCTGCGGAGGCTGTTGCCGATTGTCGGCCACATCCAGATCGCAAGCGTTCCCTCAAGGCACGAACCCACCTGTGAAGAACTTGACGATCGATTCATCTTCGAGGAATTGGACCGGCTGGGCTATGACGGTTTTGTCGGCTGCGAATATCGTCCAAAGGCCAAGACGCTTGACGGGCTCGGCTGGTTCGCCTCCTTTGCCGGAGAGCACGACCGGGCCTCAAAAGCCGTTGGAGCCCTTCTATGACCCTCGCCCTTGGCTGCATCGCGGACGACTATACCGGCGCATCAGACTTGGCGAACACCTTGGCGAAACAAGGTTTGCGTACGGTTCAGACCATCGGGATTCCATCGGCTGACCTGCCGCTACCCGAAGTCGACGCTATCGTCATCTCGCTGAAAATCCGTTCGGTCGCCGCATCCGAAGCGGTTGAACGCGCCCGTGCCGCCCACGATTGGCTCCGCACCCGCGGCGCAGCGCACGTGATGTACAAGATTTGCTCGACCTTCGATTCCACCGATGCGGGCAATATCGGCCCGGTCCTCGATGCCTTGCGCGCTGATGCCCTTGAAACATCGGTTCTGGTGACGCCGGCCTTTCCCGAAACCGATCGCACCGTCTACAAGGGCAATCTATTTGTCGGTGCAGTTCCGTTGAATGAGAGCTCGCTCAGGGATCATCCTCTCAATCCCATGCGCGATGCCAATCTGGTACGCGTGCTGGCTAGGCAGACCACCGGGACGGTTGGGCTCGTCGAGCTCGCTACCGTCGCTCAGGGAGCGGATGCAATCCGCACCAGACTAGAACAGCTTTCTGCCAACGGGACGGGAGCGGCCGTCGCCGACGCCGTTTTCGAGAGCGACCTCGAAGCAATCGGCACGGCAGCGTTAGTCCAACGCCTGTCGGTCGGAGCATCTGGCTTGGGAATGGGTCTCGCCCGGGGCCTGATCGCTGCCGGCGCCGCACGGCGATACGAACGGTCAACACGGGCCCAGAGGATCAGCGGTCCTGCAGCATGTCTTGCCGGCAGCTGCTCAACGGCGACGCTGAAACAGGTTGCCAAAGCCAAGCAGACGATGCCTGTCCTGAGGCTTGATCCTGAGAAATTGGTAAGCGATCCTTTGGAGACAGTAGAACGTGCCCTCACTTGGGCGACGGAGCACCTTGCCAAAGGCGCTATTCTGGTTGCCAGCAGCGCGCCCCCGGATGAGGTTTCCAGACTCCAGGAACGCCATGGACGGGGGGCGGCCGGCCACACTATCGAGCGCGCCCTTGCGACGATTGCAGCTGGGCTGGTCGAGCTGGGAGTCCGCAGGCTGGTCGTTGCCGGTGGCGAGACATCTGGCGCGGTCGTCGATCGCCTGGCGATTCCAGCGTTCGAGTTGGGCCCGGAAATCGCGGCGGGCGTACCCGTGCTTCGAACATTGGGAAGTCAGTACGGCGAAATGGTACTCGCCCTTAAATCTGGTAACTTCGGTGGCGAACGCTTCTTTGCGGACGCGTTGGCCATCATGGCGTGAGCGCCGTGGTCATTCCGCAAACTATCCACCAGGCGAAGTTGTCCATGGGCACGGTGCTGGGGCTCATAGCCGTCCATGGCGTCGCCACCTAGACGCATTCGAGCGCCACGCACTCCGATCTTCACGCTCACTCTTTCCGGGCGCACCGCGCACCCGTCGTTGTTTACCCATTTGCAGGCGCGGCGAGAAACTTAGGTCACACCCTGATGTTCATACCGCAGCGTTGGCTTTGGATGCTCAGAGATGGCAAATCATCCAGTTCGTAGCTTGGAACATACCACCGCAGGATGATGAAATGGCTGAGCGCTACGAAATCCTCCACACATCCACGCCGGATATTGATGCGCTTCCGAAGGGCCGGGGTTGGTAGCTTGATAGCTAATCAATCGTGGGATCTGCGCCCAATCGAGGCGCTGGCTTTCGCCTCGCGGCTCCACCTCAGAAATTTGGCACCGGGCTCTGGTCCTCGGCTTTTCGGGTGGCGCGTTAAGGGCTCTCGATTGATCGGAACATCCAGAGCCGTTTGAAACACTGCGAGGTGCTCCGGAAATTTTTGCGCAAGGGATCGGGCAAGATCGGTCTCTACGATGTGTGATCTCGAGCTTCACTTCCCCGGACCACATCGCCTGTCGATCGCCTCTCCCAGGGTCCTACCTACCGAGATGGGCGACCGTAGTGATTTCCACCAGAGCATCCGGTTTCACAAGGCCGCACTGAAGGCAGTAGCGAGCAGGTTTGTCCCCAGGGAAGTATTCGGCATAGGCCTTGTTTACAGCCTGACAGTTCGACCAATCGGTGACGAAGATATGGTTCATGGTCACGTCGTCCAGCGTGCCGCCGGCGGATTCGATGACCGCCTTGATGCTTTCCAGCACATGGCGGGTTTGAGCGCCCGCGTCGCCTATGTGAACGACGTTGTTATCCTTGTCGAATGCCAGAGTACCGGACACATAGAGGATGCCATCGGCAATCACGCCAGGAGAATAAGGCGCAATCGGTCTACAGGTCCCATCCGGCACCACGATCGATTTTGGCGTTTCCCGGCGCCTATGTTGCTGGAGATCAGACTTTCGAACCGTGCGAGAGTCGGCCGTCGCCCATCGTTCTCTGCGATGCGGCCTGGCCCTGGTGGCGGACCACACCTCGGTGCGACAGCCGATCACGGGATGAGGATGACGGAGCCGTGCGTGCGTCGCGCTTCCATTTCTTCGTGCGCCTTGATCGCATCGCTGAGCTTGTACTTCGACACGTTTGGCGCCTTGATTATGCGCGCCTCAATCGCCCCGAAAAGGTTCCGCGCTGCCGCCTCGTACTCGCCTCGATCGGCCGTGTAGTGCGCAATAGATGGGCGGGTGACGAACAGAGACCCCTTCCCACCCAACGAGGCAACGCTCATGGGCTCGATGGGACCGGAACTCTCGCCGAAGCTGACAAGCGTACCTCGGGGTCGCAAGCAGTCCAGAGATTTGGCAAATGTGTCGGCGCCTACGGAGTCATAGACCACTCGTACGCCTTTGCCTCCGGTGATGTCGGCAACTCGAGCCTTGAAATCTTCTTTGGTATAGATGATTGCGTGATCGCAACCATTGTCTTGAGCGATCCTCGCTTTTTCGTCCGAGCTGACGGTTCCGATCAAGGTCGCGCCGATGTGCCTCAGCCACTGCGAAGCGATGGAGCCGACCCCGCCGGCCGCGGCATGGAAGAGGACGGTGTCCTTGTCTGTGACCGGCACACATCGATGGATCAGGTATTCGACGGTAAGCCCCTTAAAGACCAGAGCGGCGACGGTTTCGCTGTCCAGCGCATCCGGGACCAGCAGAGCACGGGCCGCCGGCAGGTTCCTGTGTGTCGAGTAGGCACTCGGCGGCCCGCCAACATACGCGACACGGTCGTCGACTTCGAAATTCGAGACGCCCTCGCCGAGAGCGGTCACGATGCCGACCCCTTCTACACCCAGCCCGCTTGGCAAAGGGAGCTGCGCGGCGAAGACGCCCCGGCGGTGGTAGATGTCGATAAAGTTCACGCCGATCACGAGATGGCGGATCTGGATCTCTCCCGGGCCAGGATCTGGCAGCGTCTGCGTCTGCCACTTGAGGACCTGTGCCGATCCAAATTCGGAAAATCGAAAGGCTTCGGTTTGCTTCGACATGGCTTCTTATCTCGCAAGATTTGGATCAGAATGGCCTTGCATCCCTAGTTTTGTCGAGAAACCATTCCGGAATGCAGTTTTGCAAAAATGGAAAGCCAAATGGATTGGAACGACTTGAAGTTTTTCCTTGCGGTAGCAAACGCCAGATCGCTCAGCGCGGCTTCTGGCCAACTGCACGTCAGTCCCTCCACCGTATCTCGCCGCATCGAGGCACTGGAGGCTGCACTACAGGTCAAACTCTTTCGTCCTCACCGTGACGGCTATGACCTGACGCCGGCGGGGCAAGATCTGATGGGGCCAGGCGAAAGGGCCGAAGCCCAGATGCGTGTCTTTGAACGCATGGCGCGGGAGAAGGACAGTGATCTGTCGGGCCCCGTCCGAATCGATGTTCCTGAGCTTCTCGGACAGACGGTTCTGTTGCCCGGTCTTGCCAACTTCCTGCAAACCCATCCGGATATCCGGATCGAGATGCATTCGAGCGTTCGTCCAGTGCGATTGACAGGCGGGGAAGCCGACATCGTGTTGCGCCTGATCCGGCCCGAACGCGGCAGCTATCGCCAACGCAAAGTTGGACGGGTCGTATTCGGGTTCTACGCCTCGCCGGCCTATATCGCCCGCCACGGCACTCCGGCCAGCCCGGCCGAGTTGTACCGCCACCGCGTGATTGGTTGGGCGGAGGATCTGCGTTACCTCACCATGGCGGCCTGGCTGGACGAACTTTGCCCCGGCTTGCAGCCGGCCGTGCGCCTATCGTCGTTCAGCGCGCAGATAGCTGCCGTTGAGCAGGGACTTGGCCTCGCTGTGTTACCGCGTTTTGCTGCGGAGAAAATCGGGCTCCTCGCATTGCTGCAGGACGCACCGAAGCTTGCGCGAGACCTTTGGATGCTGGTCCACGAGCAGGCGGTCGTCCTGCCGCGCGTGGAGTTGGTCAAGAATGCGCTTGTTGAGGCTCTTGCTTCTTTCCAAGACTCGTCTTCTTGAACTCGGGATGCGACCGCCACAGCGACAACGCTAGGGCGGTGAGGCAAACACTCTCGTTTCGCCGCAGCCTTCAGCGCCTGTCAGCGATACCGGCGCTCCTTCGAGTGGGGGCTCCATTTGAATACATCTTCAATTGGGCGAAGGCGGAGATGCGCAAGAACTGACTCGCTTCGCCCGGAGCTTGCAACATCTGTTGTGACGTTCTTGCCTATTTCCCTTGAGGGGTCGACCGGGTGAGCAAAACCACGCCACCCTTCTGGGCAGTGTCGTAGTAGTTGAATCCGGTTCCGTCGTCGCGCCGACCACGTGACATCGTCGACAGTCCGAGCGCCTTCGAAGCAACCTCAGCCGAGTTGGCGTCGGCAACTTCGAAACCAACATGGAAAACGCCTTCGCCCTTGGTGTCCAGGAACGTACGCTGGGGGCTGGGATCCTCGCTTGGTTCGCAAAGTTGGAGCTGGAAATTTGGCAAGTTGCAGACCCGGTATTTCAACTTGAAGAACGCGTCCAGGTTCGGCACCGCGATATCTGTGTATCCGGTCATCGGAGGATAGCTCTGCCAGGGACCTATCCCGATCGATTCGTACCAGGCCTGTGACTTGTCGATGTCAGCGACGACGACGCAGATGTGATGCAGTTTGTCAAAATTGCTCATTTGAATCACCCTTTTACCGGGACCGTGTAGTTGAGCACGCGGCGTCCGCCGTCGGGGTAGATTGTTTCGCCGGTGATGTAGGATGCATCGTCGCTGGCAAGGAACGCCACGACGGAGGCGATCTCCGCCGCAGTGCCGAGGCGCCCGAGCGGCGTGCGCGAAAGGATCGCGCGGCGCATTTCCTCGGAATCGATGAACGTGCCATCCATCACCATCTCCGTCGCTATTGTGCCCGGGCCGACGCCGACCACACGGATGCCATGAGGCGCGAAGGCGACGGCGGCGGTGCCGGTGACCTGGTTCATGCCGCCCTTCGAGATTGCATAGGTTGCGACCCGAGGATTGGCGAGGCCCGAATTGATCGATGACATGTTGATGATGACGCCGCCCTGGCCTTGCGCAATCATCTGACGAGCGGCCGCCTGGGTGCCCATGAACGCCCCCTTCAGGTTGACCGCGAGGACCCGGTCGTAATCGGCCTCGCTGATGTCGAGAAAGTCTTGAACCGGAGCTATGCCGGCGTTGTTGACCATGATGTCGACACGGCCGAATTTGGCCGCCGCGGCCGCGACCAGTGCGTCGACATGGTCTTTCCTGCTGACATCCGTGACCACGGCCAAGACCGTTTCCGGCGTGCCGATTTCGGCAGCGCACTTCTTCAGTTCGTTGGCATCGATATCACCGAGCACGACCTTCGCGCCTTCGGCAAGGAAGCGTTCGGCGCATGCACGGCCGATGCCGCGTGCAGCTCCGGTGACGACCGCCACCCTGCCTGTCTGTCTCATGGCGAACTCCTTCGTCTGTGAGGGCATCATCGTTTCGGGCAACTTTGGGCCGAGCCTGAGCTTAGCGGATCACAAAAGGATTGGCGGTCTTGCCGGCCGTGTCTATCCACACGGTTTTTGTCTGCAGATAGGCGTTTATGGCCTCCTGCCCGCTCTCTCGTCCGATGCCGCTCCGTTTATAGCCACCGAAAGGCGCCATGTAGGAAACGGCGCGATACGAGTTGATCCAGATCATACCCGCCTCCATCGCTGCCGCGCCGCGTAGCGCGCGCCCCATGTCGCTGGTCCATATCCCCGCGGCCAGCCCATAAGGGCTGTCGTTGGCGATTGCGAAGGCCTCCTCCTCGTCATCGAACGGAATGACCGACAGGACCGGCCCGAACACTTCTTCACGCGCAATGCGCATCGTGTTGTTGACGCCGGTGAAGATGGTGGGCTCGACGAACCAACCTTCATCAAGGCCTGCGCCATTCGGCTTTCCACCACCCAGCACACACAGTGCGCCCTCGCGACGTGCAATGCCCTGATAGGAGAGCACCTTCTCGCGCTGCGCTTGTGTAGTGATCGGTCCTACTTGCGTCTCGGCAAGCGCTGGATTGCCCATGCGGGCGCTGGCGGCCAGCGTGATGACATCTTCGACGAAACGATCGTGGATCCTGCGATGGACCAACAGGCGCGAGCCGGCGATGCAGGTCTGGCCGCTGGCGGCGAAGATGCCTGATACAGCGCCGTTGACCGCGCTGTCGAGGTTGGCGTCGTCGAAGACGATGTTGGCCGATTTGCCGCCCAGTTCCAGCGTGACGGTCTTCAAACCCTCGGCCGCCGCGCGATAGACAGCGAGCCCGCCCGGCTCACCGCCGGTGAAGGCGATTTTGGCGACATCAGGATGGGAGACGAGCGGCACGCCGACATCCTGAGGCATGCCGGTGACGGTGTTGACGACGCCCGGGGGAAAACCCGCTTGCGCAAACAGTTTCACGAATTCGAGCGTCGAAGCCGAGGCGTGCTCCGACGGCTTGATGACCACAGTGTTGCCCGCCGCTAGCAGCGGCGCGAGCTTCCATGTCAGAAGGAGCAGCGGCGAATTCCAGGGTACGATTGCGGCAATGACGCCCAGCGGCTCATGACGGGTAAACGCAAACATGCCCGCTTTGTCGATCGGCAGCACCGACCCTTCGATCTTGTCGGCAAGGCCGCCGAAATAGCGGAACCATTCGGGGATGTAGCGCAGTTGCGCTGTCATCTCGGTAATCAACTTGCCATTGTCGCGGGTCTCGATGGCAGCTATGCGCTCGGCGTTGTCGGCGATCAGCTCGGCGACCCGTACCAACAGCTTGCCACGCGCGCTCGCAGTAAGGCCAGCCCATTCCATCGACCGAAAAGCCGCTTTTGCGGAGGCTATGGCAGCGTCAACGTCGGCCTTGCCGTTTCGAGGGATCAACGCCCATGGCCTGCCCGTGTATGGATCATGGCTCTCGAATGTATCGGCGATCGGTTGGAGACGACCTCCAATCGTGTTCTGGAAGCTGACCAGTGGCATATTGGTCCTCAACAGGTGGCAAAGCCCAGATGGGCGCGAAAGCGGTTCTTCACTTCAACCGCGTCACGCGGCGGCAGCGATCGTGGCAAATTCTCAGCGGTGATCTTCAGCACAAACAGGCGCGGTCCCTCGGCAGGTTGGAGCAGCCGCTCACACAGCGCGTCGACCTCCTCAAGCGAACGCAGTTCCGCAGTCACTACGAACCCGCAAGCGGCGGCAACTTTGTCGAAGCTAATGCCCCGCCCCGTGTGGCTCGATTGCATGCCGGTCTCGCCGAAATGCTGGTTGTCGAGGACGATCATGTCTAGGTTCTTCGGCCTTGCAACTGAGATTGTCGCCAGCGAGCCGAACGCCATGAGTTGCTCACCATCGCCGGTGATCACCATGACCCGCCTGTCGGGCTGCGCTTGCGCAATTCCCAGACCAACCAGCGCGGCCCCCCCCATGGCGCCCCAGAGGTAATAGTTCTCATCGCGGTCGCCGGCTGCGTGCACATCATAGCTTGGTGAGCCCAGGCCGGTCACCACCAATGCCCCGTCGCGGGCATCAAGGAGTTTCTTCACCGCCACCCGGCGGTCCATCGTCGGCATGCTCATATTGTTCACCACTTCTTCTTGCCAAGCAGCCGCTGCCCGATGAGCACGGCAATTTGCTGGTCGCCGTCAAAAGCCATCGACGCAGCTTGCGCCACCGTCTCGACAAGATCGGAACCAGTCTCGGCGCGCAGCACCATGAGGCCGATAGCCTTCAGGGAAGCCTCCGTCGCCTGTCCCATCGGCACCTGCCACGGATTGAACTCGGCCCACTCACCGCGCATCGTCACCAGGACGAGCAACGGAAAGCGCGCCTGCACCGGAAGCGACAGCATGTTTATGCAGTTGCCGACGCCGGACGACTGCATAAGGACGACGCTTCGCTTGCCGCCGAGCCAGGAACCCGCGGCGATGGCGATGCCCTCTTCCTCCGTTGTCAGCACGTTGGTGACGACTTCAGGGTCGGCACTGAAACGGCGGATCAGAGTGGTATGGCCAGCGTCGGGGACATAAGACATCTGGCTGATGCCCGCGGCCTTGAGCACGTCATAGACCTCATCCGGCCACTGCTTTTCGGACGCTGGCGGTGCAACAGCAGCCGCGGCTGCTTCCGTTTGTTTTGCTTGTGCGCTGGCCGTCACGTTTGGACCTCCGGAGGATTGGATTGCCACCAAAGTATCGCGGTTTTCCGATCCAATCTTCGTCTCTTTCTCGTGATCAGATATAATGATATTTGATAGCTCATGGAATTATCGCAATTGCGCACCCTGATCCACGTCGCCGAACTTGGCAGCCTCAGCAAAGCTGCCGACCGGCTGCACATCGCGCAACCAGCGCTGAGCCGCCAAGTGCGTATGCTGGAGGAGGAGCTCGGCTTTGCCCTGTTCCTTCGCCACGGCCGCGGAATGGTGCTGTCGGAGCAGGGCGAGCAGGTCCTGGCGCACGCTGTGCGCGTGTTGGCCGAGATCGACGAGATTCGCGCCACCGCTACCCCGGCCGACGCGCCGCTGACCGGCGAAGTCGCCATTGGCCTGCCACCCACTGTCGCGGATATCATCTCGCTGCCTCTGGCAGCTGCTTTTGGAAAAGCCCATCCAAAAGCAAAACTCCGACTTGTGAGCGCCTATACCGGCTATTTGCTAGACTGGTTGCATCGCGGTGAGGTCGACGTTGCGGTGCTGTACGACCCACGCATGGCGCGATCGCTGCGCTCCCGCCCGCTGCTGCTGGAAAACCTGTTCCTGATCGGCCCGCCCGATGCCGGCTTCTCCACCGTGCGCGCAGTACCGTTTGACACGCTGGCCGGTAGGCGTCTGATGATGCCCAGCCTCAAGCACGGGTTGCGCATCATTGTCGAACGCTGCGCCGCCGAATCCGGCATTGCGCTCGACGTTGGTATCGAGGTGGACTCTTACGCCGCGCTGAAAGACCTCGTGCGCAACGGCCATGGCTGGACAATCCTGCCGCTCGCCCCAATCCATGCCGACGTCTCCGCCGGCCTGTTAACTGCAGCACCGCTGATTGATCCGGTACCGGTGCGCCGCCTCATCCTTGCCTATCCAGCCGATCGGCCCGCCTCACGGCTGGCGCGGTTCGCCGGTCAGGCGATAGAGGATATCGTCAAAGATTCTGTGGAGCGGGCCGTATGGGTCGGTCAGCTCCTCGGCCCTGCGCCATGACTATCTAATTTTGGTATATCTGCTCACACGTGCCTTGCGTTGCTGACAGGACACTGACGCACGATAATGCGACCTGCAGCAAGGCAAAGGTCGAGCAAATTTCATGGAACACTTTCAGGATATTCGGGACGCCGTCGTCAGGCTTTGCGCGCGCTTTCCTGGCGAGTACTGGCGCTCCCTCGATAGGGAGATGGCATACCCTAGCGAGTTCGTCGGAGCTCTGACGGAAGCCGGATGGCTCTCGATCCTGATCCCAGAGGAGTACGGCGGCTCGGGCCTCCCGCTTTCGGCAGCTGCCGCCGTGTTGGAGGAGATCCAGCGTGCCGGCTGCAATGGCGGCGCCTGTCATGCGCAGATGTACACCATGGGCACTCTGCTTAGACACGGGTCAGATGCGCAGAAGATGCGCTATTTGCCCAAGATCGCTGCTGGCCAGCTGCGGTTGCAGGCGTTCGGCGTCACGGAGCCGACCAGCGGCACGGATACCGGCGCGCTCAAGATCACCGCGCGGCTCGACGGCGATCATTTTGTGGTCAAGGGCCAGAAGATCTGGACAAGCCGCGCCGAGCATTCAGATCTAATGCTGCTTCTGGCGCGCACCACTCCACTTAAGGATGGCATGAAGAAAACGGATGGCCTTTCCGTTCTGATCGTCGATATGCGCGAGGCGCTTGGCAATGGACTCACGATCCGGCCCATCCGCACAATGATGAACCACGCTACCACCGAGGTCTTCTTCGACGACTTGCACGTGCCGGCCGAGAACCTGGTCGGCGAGGAAGGCAAGGGCTTTCGCTACATCCTTTCCGGCATGAACGCCGAGCGCATCCTGATTGCCGCGGAATGCGTCGGCGATGCGAAATGGTTCATCGAAAGGGCCAGCGTCTACGCGAAGGAGCGGCATGTGTTTGGCCGAGCGATCGGCCAGAACCAGGGCATCCAGTTTCCGATCGCCAGGGCCTACGCCAACATGCGGGCAGCCGAACTAATGGTGCGTGAGGCGCTGACCCTTTACGAAGCCGGCAAGAACCCCGGCGCCGAAGCGAACATGGCCAAGATGCTGGCGGCCGACGCCTCGAACGAGGCCGCCAATGTCTGCATCCAGACGCATGGCGGGTTCGGCTTCGCGGAAGAGTACGATGTCGAGCGCAAGTTCCGCGAGACACGCCTCTACCAGGTCGCGCCGATCTCCACCAACCTCATCCTGTCATTCCTTTCCGAGCACGTGCTTGGGCTGCCGCGTTCCTACTAGGAGGGTCTCCGTGAACGTCCTCATCGTCTACGCCCACCCGGAACCGAAATCCTTCAACGGCGCCATGCGGGATCTCGCCTTGGAGACCCTGGCCGGCGCCGGCCATGAAGTGGTGGTCAGCGACCTTTACGCCATGGGTTTCAACCCTGTCGCCGGCCCGAGCGATATAACCGGCGAGCGAAACGACCCGACTTTCTTCAGCCTACAGCGCGAGCAGACCGCGGCCTACGTGGCGGGCCGGTTGTCGGCCGACATCAATGCCGAGATCGAAAAGCTGAAACGAGCGGACTTCGTGCTCTTCCAGTTTCCCATCTGGTGGTTCGGCATGCCCGCCATCCTCAAGGGCTGGGCCGATCGCGTCTTCGCACGCGGCTTCGCCTATCTGCCGGGCCGCAAGTACGACACCGGCGCGTTCAAGGGAAAGCTCGCCATGGTGGCCGCCACCACCGGCACCTCGGCCGACACCTACGCGCCCGACGGCATCGACGGCGATATCCTCACGGTGCTGTGGCCGGTTCACAACGGCCTCCTGCGCTACGCCGGCTTCGACGTCCTTCCGCCCTTCGTCGCCTATATGCCGGGCCGTGTCGGCGAGGAAGGCCGCCAGGCCTACCTGAAGGCCTATCGAAAGCGGCTGGAGGAAATCGACGACACGCCGCGGCTGTTCTTCCATCCGGCCCAAGACTACGGCGAGAACGAGCGGTTGAAGCCGGGCGTGATCGCCCGTTCCGGAGTGCAGCGCAATGTCTGACGCCCGCCCGCTGGAAGGCCTGTTCGTCGTTTCGATCGAGCAGGCGGTCGCCGCTCCCTTGTGCACGGTCCGCCTCGCCGACGGTGGCGCGCGTGTCGTGAAGATCGAACGACCGGAAGGCGAGACCGCGCGCCACTACGACAGCGCCGTGGAAGGCATGTCGGCCTATTTCGTCTGGCTGAACCGCGGGAAGGAAAGCGTAGCGCTCGACCTCAAAGCCAAGGAAGATCTTGCTCTGTTGCACCGCATGGTGGCACGGGCTGATGTTCTCGTGCAGAACCTGGCGCCAGGCGCAATCGACAGGCTCGGCCTCTCCGCCCAGGTTATTACGCAGAAATTCCCTCGTCTGATCACGATCAACATCGTCGGTTACGGACAGGACACACCTTATGCGGCGATGCGCGCCTACGACATGTTGGTGCAAGCCGAAAGCGGCATCTGCGCGGTGACCGGAACACCAGAGACGCCGTGCAAAATTGGGGTTTCGGCCGCCGATATCGCTACCGGCATGAACGCTCATGCAGCAATTCTAGAAGCCCTGCTGTCTCGCGAGAGGACGGGGCGCGGCCGCGTTGTCGAGATTGCGATGTTCGACGGCATGGCTGACTGGATGGCCGTGCCGCTACTGCACCAGGAATATGCGGGGCGCGAGACCAACCGATATGGGCTTTCGCACGCTTCGATTTATCCCTACCGGCCCTACGTGTGCAGAGGTGGCGCGGTGGTCGTATCAATCCAGCAAAACAGCGAATGGAAGCGCTTCTGCGGAATTGTGCTGCAAAGGCAGGATCTATTCGCCGACGAACGCTTCGCCACCAATGCCTGGCGTGTCGCCAATCGCGTGGCGCTCGACGCCGAGATTGAGCCGGTTTTCGCATCGATCGACCACGACGAGGCCATCCGCCGCCTCGATGAGGCGCAGATCGCCTGGGGTCGGGTAAGTGAGATGCGCGACCTACCGCGTCACAAGGCGTTGCGTCGGACAGATGTGGCGCTACCCGACGGCAATCGCGTTGCTGTACCGACGCCGGCAGGGCGACCGGAAGGTTTCGAAACAATCCCCACGGTTCCTGCCCTTGGCGCCGACACGGATCGGATCCGATCCGAATTCGCGGCCTAAGGAGGACGTTGCATGAGCTTGGATTCGAGCGCGACTCTGCAGAAATGGATTGGACAGGCCCGCCAGGTCGAGGACATCGTGACCCCCCGCCTTCTGGCCAGCTTCGAGGCCTCGCTCGGCCCTCACGTGGTGCGTCGCGACGAGGCCCCGCCCGGCCTGCACTGGTGCCTGACGCCTGATATTGCCGACGCAAGCGAACTGGGTCCGGACGGACATCAAGCCAAGGGCGGCTTTCTGCCGCCGGTGCCGCTCCCGCGGCGCATGTGGGCAGGCAGCGACATGCGTTTTCTGGCGCCGATCCGTGGCGGCGACACGATCCGCCGCCGCTCGACGCTAAGCGCGGTTGAGGAAAAGCAGGGCCGCACCGGACGGCTCACCTTCGTCACCGTCCGCCACGAGATTTCCAATGCCGCCGGCCCAGTGGTCGAGGAGGACCAGATCATCGTCTACTGCGCGGCCGAAGCTGGAACCGCGCCTCCAGCGAAGCCGGCCACACCCAGGCTGAGCGCATCGCACGAGCGGATCGTCGACGTCGATCCGGTGCTGCTCTTCCGCTACTCGGCGCTGACGTTCAACGGGCATCGCATCCACTACGATGTGCCCTACGCCACGGGCGTCGAGCACTATCCCGGGCTCGTCATCCACGGTCCGCTCCAGGCGACGCTGCTCATGAACTTCGCCGCCGTCATAGCCGGCCAAGCGCCACGCAGTTTCTCCTTTCGCGGGGTGCGTCCGGCGATCGGCCCGCAGACCTTGCTTCTGAGCGGAACGGCCCGCGGAAAGGGCAACATGGACATGGAAGTGCGGGCATCGGACGGACATGTGACGGTGAAGGCCACAGCGCAATGGTGAACTTCGTGACGCCCGTCGTGCCACTTTTCGTGCCGGGCTCGCGGCCGGACAGGTTTGCAAAGGCCGACGACAGCGGCGCGGACGCGGTTATTCTCGATCTTGAGGATGCCGTGGCGCCCACCGACAAAGCCCGGGCACGGGAAGCAGTCGTCGCTCACGCCGGCGCACTGAAATCTCCCGTCATCGTGCGCATCAACGCCGTCGGCACGCCCTGGCACGCCACCGATATCGAGGCCCTGCGAGACCTCGCGGGCATCTCCGTCATGCTGCCCAAGGCCGAGCACCCTGAAGACATCGCCAATATGACCCTGCGCATCGGACGCTTTGTCAATGTCATCGCTCTGGTAGAGAGCGTCTCCGGACTAGCGAGTCTGACGGGTATCTTGACCTCGCCCGGTGTCACGGCGATCGCCTTCGGTTCGCTCGACTTCGCACTCGATCTTGGTTGTGCGCACGACCGGTTGAGCCTGCTAGCGGCGCGTAGCGAAATCGTGTGGCGCTCGCGTGCAGCAAACCGCTCCGCCCCGATCGATGGCATAGCGGCCGATCTCGGCAGTCCCGAAGTCGCGGAAGACGACGCGCGCCACGCAATGAAGATGGGGTTCGGCGGCAAGATGGCGATCCACCCGAAGCAGATCGACCCGATCGGCCGCGCCTTTCGTCCGAGCGAGAAGGAGGTCAGCTGGGCTCAAGGCATCATCGAGGCGGCCTCTTCCGGCGGGGCCCTCCAGGTGAACGGCGAAATGGTCGATCGGCCGGTGATCGAGCGGGCAAGGCGGATACTTCGCCTCACTGCCCCGATTTAAGGAGGGCACGCCGATGTCCCTGGAGAAGGAAGATTGGCCGACCGCCAGACTTTGCACCTTCGTCGCCGAGCTCGACTTCGAGCGAATTCCCCCGCGCGTCGTTCAGTTCGCCGAGGGACTGATGATCGACTGGCTGGGCTCTGCCCTCGCCGGCAAAGGCGCCCCTCAGGTCGAGATCATCGAAAGCTTCGCTCGCGCGATGGGGCCGCCCGATGGCCCGAGCACCGTCGTCCCGACGAGGCGGCGAACCAGCCCCTATTTCGCGGCGATGGTGAACGCCGCTGCTTCGCATGTCGTGGAGCAGGATGACGTTCACAATGGCTCGGTCTTCCATCCAGCGGCCGTGGTTTTTCCAGCCCTCCTGGCTGTCGCCGAGGCGGAAAAGAAAAACGGGCGCGAGATCCTCACTGCCTGCATCGCCGGCTATGAGGTGGGGATCCGCGTCGGCGAGTTCCTTGGCCGCTCGCATTACGAGATTTTCCACACGACCGGCACGGCGGGAGCGGTGGCGGCGGCCGCAGCCGTCGGCAAGCTGCTCGGGCTGGACGCAGCCCACCTCAACCACGCGCTCGGCTCAGCCGGCACCCAGGCCGCCGGCCTTTGGGAATTCCTGCGCGACGCTGCCGATTCCAAGCAGCTCCATACCGCGCGAGCCGCCACCAATGGCCTGACCGCAGCCTATCTAGCGCGCGATGGTTTCAAGGGCGCCTCGCAGATTCTCGAGGGCAAGAAGGGGATGGCGGCCGGCATGTCCAGCGATGCCGATCCGGCCCGGCTGACTGACGGTCTCGGCAGCCGCTGGGCGACGGAAGAAACGTCCTTCAAATGGCATGCTTCCTGCCGGCACACTCATCCCGCCGCCGATGCCCTTCAGCATCTGATGCGCCGTGAAGGGCTTGGCGCCGGCGATATCGTCGAGGTGGTGACCCATGTCCACCAGGGCGCCATTGATGTTCTGGGCGCAGTGGACATTCCCCAAACGGTCCACCAGGCGAAGTTTTCCATGGGCACGGTGCTGGGCCTGATCGCAGTGCTGGGCGTCGCCGACCTCGACGCCTTCGAACGCCATGCGCTTGGCGACCACGACGTTGCGGCTTTCCGCTCGAAGGTGCGCATGGAATTCGACCAAGAGGTCGACACGCTCTATCCAAAGCAATGGGTGGGGAAAGTAAGCATCACGACCGTTGACGGACGTGAGCTCTTCTCACGCGTCGACGAACCCAAGGGTGATCCGGGCAACACGCTCGCCAGGCAGGAACTGGAGGCCAAGGCAATACGGCTTGCCGAATTCCGAGGCGGCGCCACCGCCGACGAGATGCGTACCTATATAGCCCGAATCTGGGACCTCGATCGCCTGACAGGACTGCGCATATCCTGAACTCAACCACTGCCGATAGGCGATGTCACTCCATAGACGCCATCGACCGGCCTTGCACCAGCACTGGTCAGCAGGAGAACGCAAATGAAGGGATACTGGCTAATCATCGGAACCGAGGTGTCGGATCAAGAAGCGCAAAGTGAGTACGGCAGATTGTGGAAGCCCATCAGCGAGAAGTATCAAGCGCGCCTCAATCCTCTGAAAACTCCACCCCAGCTGAAGGAGGCGCGCGATGCAAACCGGGTCACAGTCGTCGAGTTCCCGTCGTTCGAGCTCGCCAAGGCTTGCCACAGCGACCCTGCCTACGAAGAAGCCAGGCGGTTTGCTCTTCAAGCTTCGAAGCGCGAACTCCTCCTTGTAGAAGGTGAACTCGTCTAGGCCTCATCGTCAACCGAGCACACTGTCTCGTGCTCATTGGAGGTGAATGATGGTCCCGTTCCGGAACGCGTAATCTCCGATCGAGGCCGCCCACCTCAACCACGCGCTAGACTAGGGTCGGCCGGCACTCAGCCCGCCGGCCTGTGAGATTTCTTGCTCGACACCGCCGAAACACCGATTTGTTCACTCCTATCGGCGACAGAAAAGTACCCATGCCGACACCGATTGGGCGGACGGCGGCAACGAAACCGGTGCCGATGCCGCGGACTTCGGTGGGGAACCTCCCCGGGGTAGATACTCGTCAACGTCCATTCATCGCTGGGCGACCCGCACTAGCCGATGAGACCGCCCAGCGTCTTGCTTTTGGTCCCGCTGGATCCACGGGCAAGCAACAACGCGGCGACGGCGATGCCGACAACGCTCACCATCAAGGTCATGACCGCAAGTGCTGCGACGTCTCCCTTGAGGCCGGCCTTCATCGACGACAGGATATAGATCGGAAAGGTCGACGTGCCTGGCCGCTGAACGAACAACGAGATGATCACGTCGTCGAAAGAAAACGTGAAGGATAACAGCAGGCCGGCGAGCACCGCCGGAAACATCATCGGCAGCGTCACGTCGATGAAAGCGCGCCATGGTCTTGCACCGAGGTCGCCAGCGGCCTGCTCCAGCGTTTCGCCTACCCCTTCTGCGCGCGCCTTCACCACCAGCGCCACCACCGCCATGTTGAACAAGGAATGTCCCACGGCAAGCCGGGCCAGCCCATTAAAAAGGCCGATGCGATCGAGCCAGATCATCTGCCCGATGGCGGAGACCAATTCCGGAATGCACAGAATAACGAAGATCAGTGCCAGATAAGGGCTCGTCCAAACACCCTTGCGGCGTGCCAATGCAATGCCGGCCAACACGCCAAGGGCGACGGCAATAAGGGAATTGAGGATAGCGATACGCAGCGACACCCACAGCGCGCCGACGGCGCGCGGATTGCCGATCGCTTCCGCGTACCAGTGCGCCGACCATTCTGTCCAGACGTAGAGGTTGCGGCCGCCGTTGAAACTGTAAACGACAATCACGAAGATCGGCAGGAACAGGAACAAGAACACCACCCCCAGCCAGACTTGAAGCAGCAGGCGGCCATAGCTCGGCGCGGGGCGGTTGGCGGGCAGGTTCATAGAGCAGGTCCCTTGAAATAGCGAGTCGTTGCCCGCGCTACCCAGAACACCACGCCCGCCGCCAGTACGATGAGTGACAGGAGCACGATGAGCAGCACTGCCATTGCGGCGCCGAGCGGCAGGTTATGCGACGCAAGGGTCTGGGTAGCTACCAGATTGCCGACCATCAGCCCCTTGGTGCCGCCGAGGATGGTAGGCACGACATAGTCTCCGGCGGCAAGGATGAAGCTGAGCAGCAGGCCGCCGAAGAGTCCGGGTGTGGAAAGCGGAAGCGTCACGGCAAAGAAGGTCCTGACTGGACCCGCGCCGAGATCCATGCTTGCCCTGAGAAGCGAGGGATCGATCTTCTCAAGTGCCACATAGATAGGAAGGATCATCACGGGCAGGTAGTTGTAGACGATACCGAGTTGCACTGCCGCGTTGGTGTCGAGCATCAGCAGCGGCCCGCTGATCAGTCCGCCGCCTTTCAGGATATGAGCAAGGGTCCCATCAGGGGCAAGAATGATTCGCCAGGCAAAGGTCCTGAGCAAGAAGCTCGTCCAGTAGGGCAGGATCAGCAGGAAAACCAGCAGCGAACGCCAGCGCGACGGCACGTGCAGCGCCAGCGCATAGGCTGCGGGAAAGCCAAGCAGAGCGCAAAGGATCGTCCCCATTCCCGCGGTGCGTATTGTGATGCCGAAAACGCGAAAAAAGATCTCGCTCAACGACTCGCCGTAGTTGTCCAGCGACAGTGTGTCGAGCGCCACGGGACCTGCGGCGTTATCGGCCGGCACGGTGCCGAAGCTATAGACTATTATCCACGCCAGCGGGATTACGAAGAAGAAGGTCCACCATGCAAGCGCCGGCCATGCCATGATCCAGCGCGGCACGAGGGACCGCCGTCGGCGCAGCGGCGCAGCGATGGCTGTCATTGAACCCCTCCCATGCCTGGCTTGGCCTGCAGGTCCTCATAGGGGTACATGGTGAAGAACGGCACCTCCCAATGAGCCCAGACCTCTGCCCCCGACGGCAGAAGTTCCGCGCCACGCCGGGGCATGCGCGCCATGAATTCGCGTCCGCCATCGAGCATGAGGATGAATTCGAGTGTGTCGCCAAGCATCACGCTGGCCGCGACCGTTGCCCTCAACCGATTGGCCGAGGCCTTCGGCTCATCCATCGAGAGCATGACGTTTTCTGGCCGCACGGCGCCAAGCACCTGTGCGTTGCTCTGCAAATCGCCGACGACCCGACCAACGGTCAGATTCGCGCCGCCTTCGCTGCGCATCGTGGTCGTAGAGTCGACCCTTGCTCCCACGAGGAAATTCTGAGTGCCGATGAAACTGGCAACGAAAGCCGTTGAGGGCATGTCGTATAGCTCTGTTGGACCACCGAGCTGCTCGATCTTGCCGTGTCGCATCACGGCGATCTGATCGGACATCGCCAGTGCCTCCTCCTGATCGTGGGTCACGAACACGAAAGTCAGTCCGAGTTGGCGTTGCAGCAGTTTGAGCTCGACCTGCATCTGCTGCCGCAACTTGCGATCGAGGGCACCGAGGGGTTCGTCGAGAAGAAGGACGGAAGGGCGTTTGACAATGGCGCGCGCCAGCGCGACCCGTTGCTGCTGACCGCCGGAGAGCTGGGTTGGCCGCCGCTCGGCGTAGGACAACATCTCGACCATATCGAGAGCTTCCCGCACACGCCGCCGCCTCTCTTCCGGCGCGATACCGTCCCGACGCAGCCCGTAGGCCACGTTCTCAGCTACATTCATATGCGGGAACAGGGCATAGTTCTGAAAGACGGTGTTCACATCGCGGGAATAAGGCGGCAGCAGCGTGACGTCCTTGCCACCTATCCGTACGGCTCCGTAGTCCGGCAACTCGAAGCCGCCGATCATGCGAAGGATGGTTGACTTGCCAGCTCCGGAAGAACCGAGCAGGGAAATGAAGGAGCCGTTCTGAATCTTGAGGGAGACGTCGTCTACGGCTCTGAACGTGCCGTAGAGCTTGGTCACTTGGTCGATTTCAATGTCTGCCGACATCCGTTGCGCTCTTTCCACAATAGAAGCGCCGGGCTGCAGCCCGGCGCTATTTTGTATCGCCTTCGACGCTCTATTGAGCTGCTGCTGCCTTGAACTTGGTGAGAATGGCGACGCGCCTGTTGTACGTCTCGTTGCGTTGAGTGCGCTCGCCACGAGCCAAGGCGTCGGCTGGCATAAAGATCAGAGGATCCGCAGCTACCTTGGGATCGATATGCGCCTCGCTGCCGGCAACCGGCGACAGGAAGCCGGTGTAAGCGGTCTCCTTCGCCGCGACGGCCGGGTCGAGCACGAAGTTGATCCAGGAATGGGCCGCTTTCAGGCTCTTGCCGCCGGCCGGCAGGTGATAGCTGTCCAACCACAGCTCGGATTTGGGCTCTGGATACACAAAAACCAGGTTCTCGTTCTTGGAGGCATCGATCGCCTGCTTGGCGTTGCCGTTCCAGCATTGGGCCAGGATGACCGATCCCGATGCCACGTCCTGTACCGGGTACGAGTTGAAGGTCTTGATATGCTTAGCCAACACTTCGACCATGGCCTCGGCGTCCTTCAAAGCGGATTCCTCGGTCGTGTTCCACGAAAGGCCCTTCGACCAGATGATCGGGGCGGCGGCCAGCGGATCATCGAGCAGCGAGGTGCGACCGCTCGCCTCGTTCTGGATGGCCTCCAGGAAGTCGCTCCAGGTCTTCATCGGTCGCGTAATCACCGTCTTGTCGTAGATGAAGCCCTGCGATCCCGCGCTCTTGGGGACGGTGTAGAGGTTGTCCGGATCATAGGGCGGATTGGCGTAACTTGGCAGGATGTTCTTGATATTGGGGATCAACGATTTGTCGAGCTTCTGGATCAAGCCCTTGTCGATCAGAAGCTTGATCATGAAGTCTGTGTTCATACCGACGTCGTAGCCGCTGTTGCCCTGCGACAGCTGCAACTTGGAGAACATCTCCTCGTTGCTGGCATAGTTGTCGTAGACGAATTTGGAGCTGTTCGTCTTCTCCCATTCTTCGATGTTCGCCGGATTGATGTAGTCGGCCCAGCCCATCACGCTGAGCTGAGGTTCGACGCCCTCGGCTCGAGCGGGACCAAAACGCGCCATCGAGGCGAAGGCCACCGAGCTCGACGCCAAGCCAAGGAATTTTCTGCGATTCATGCCGATTAGCGGACGATGCGGTAGGATCATTTATGCTCTCCTATTCTCAAGCCAAAGTGTCGTTTCGGATTGCAGCGCCAGCCGTTTGAAGGACGTTGCGGCCTCCTTCATCACGGAGCTTTGCGCACCCGGCTCCAAGGTGCCGGGGACAATGTCAGCAATGTGTGTTCACCCAGATAGTCGTCCTGGAGCGCCTCTGAACCGAGGAACCGGCTGGCCTTGATCGTCGTCAGTTTCCACCCTCCCCGATCAAGGCACGGCGTGACTTATAGGTTCACGTCCGCGCACTTGGCCTGATGGCATCAGACTACGACGTCCACCAATTTGTATACGCATTTGGAATTTTGGATACATTACCATGCAGAAAGTTTTTTTACAACAGGGAATTTCCCGGCTTCGCTTCGTCGCTCGCAGGGACGCGCCACCGGGACGGCGCTCGGCACCTGACCCGCTCCCAACATCGAAATGTGCGGGAACAATCGCGTTCGTCACAGCCAGCAAGAATGTTATATGTGAAACATCGCCTGGTGCACGTTCCGCCTCCGTTGAAACTTGATCGCCGCCCGGCTATCGATGATCAGCACTGTTGGACTAGAGCGATCAATCGAACGACCCGCACGAGGGGCTCCCGGAAGAATCGAGAGGCAGGAGATGTCACGCAAAGCGGATCGTCATCGACAGATTCTCACGGAGTTGAGCATCCGCCCGGCGATACGTGCCTCAGAGATTGCCGAACGGCTTGACGTCCACGTTCAGACCATTCGGCGCGACCTCGACGAACTGCACGAAGAGGGCAAGATCAACCGGACCTATGGCGGCGCGTTCCCCATTCCGATGGGGTTCGAAGCAAGCCTTGCCGAGCGCGATCTGTTGCTGGTGGAGGAGCGCAACCGCATTGCGCAATATGCAGCCTCGATGATTGAACCGGGCGATGTCGTTATGGTCGACGCGGGCTCCACGACGACACGCTTCGCTCGTCATCTGGCCATGCGAGGCTTGCATGCGCGCATCATTACCAACAACTGGAACCTCGTGACTGCCGTTGGCGCAACATCACAATTGAGCCTTATCCTATGTCCTGGAGTGTACTCCCATGCCCAAGGCGGCGTATCCGGGTCTGAAACCACTGAATTTCTCACGAACTTTCGCGCCGACAAGTTTGTCTTCAGTGGCACCGGCGTGGCCGATGGCGGCGTCTACGAGATTGATCCCGACTTTGCGTGGGTGAAGAAATCCATGATCGCCAACGCCAAGACCCGCCTGCTTCTGTGCGATCATCAGAAGTTGGGTCGCGCGGCGATGACGCGAGTCTGCGGGTTCGATGTCGTGGACCATCTTATAACGGATGATGGTTCCAATGCGGCCCTACCCAAGGAAATGGCGCGCGCAGGGGTTCGTGTGCATATGGTGTGACGATCACGTCTCCCAGACGTGTCGGCTGCCTTGGCATGGCATGCCTGCGACTAGGCCAACGGTTCAGGGCGTGGTCGCAACAAGCCTCGGCCTTGCCCCGGCGCGATCATCGGGCCTGCAAGACAGGACGATTTTTGCCGAGAGGCGAGCCAAAAAAATCTCAGGGCTGCGATTTCAAGATCAGCACAACTGGACGATGACTTGCCCGCGAAGGAAGCGCATGCGGGGTCGAGTGGGCAAAGATCAGGCCTACTCCCGCGAACGCCTTCGTGAGCCCCAGCATCACACGGCCACCCCCACACATGAAATGTACCAGATCAAACAAATCTGGTTGCACATGAAACATCCTGGTGGTATGCGGCCGTCCCATGGAGACGCGGCCGAGGCGCGCCATCCGTGCTTAGCAAGCCATTTGTTCGCTGACGAATGCTCCTTTATCAATTTCGTGACTCGGGCAGCGAACAGCCCATAGTTTGAAATATTAAGGGCCGACAAACTGGCTACGCAAAGTCGTTCGCACATGTGGTTTGTGTGTGATCAGCTCGACTTTCAGTGCACGGAAAGCGTTCCGTTCTTGCTATTGCGCCTGTTGGACTTACTGGAGATTTCACCATGTCCCGCTTTATCTTCATGTTGACGCAGAATGATGTCACCGTGCCTGACGCGCGCGCAGTTTTTGAAGAGATTTCTGACCTTCCAATTCCATTCGTCGGCTTCAAGGATATTGGATTGCCCGTGCACGAGTTGAAGGCTCTCGCGGATAGCATTCGTGCAAACGGCCAGGAGGTCATGCTGGAAGTGGTCAGCCAGACGAAGGACGATGAGCTTCGTTCCATACGCGCGGGCTTGGAGATCGGCGTTGACTACATCCTCGGCGGCACACATACCGAAGAGGCCGTAGAGATACTTGCCGGCAGCGGCCTCAAGTATATGCCGTTTCCCGGCACGATCGTGGGCCATCCCAGCAGGTTGACAGGTGCGCCCGAAGAGATCGTGGCGAGTGCACGCGCGCTCTGCACAAGACAAGGCGTTGCCGGTCTCGATTTGCTGGCCTACCGCTTCGATGGCAATGTGGAGGCCCTGATAGCTAACGTAATTGCCAGTATAGATCTACCGCTGATAGTGGCCGGAAGCATTGCGAGCGTCGAGCGCATCAAAACCGTATCCGGTCTCGGGGCCTGGGGTTTCACAATCGGCGGGGCCGTTTTCGATAGGGCTTTCCTGGGGGAAAGGACGCTGCGCGGACAGCTTCAAACCATTCTGGATGCTGCCGGCAAAGCGGTGGCAGGTGAATCGCATCAATCGGGGTCGCCCAGTCGGGCTCACGGGGATGCCGGATTTCGCTGACGTGACGTCCTCCCACCCGTTTGTGTCAGATCAAGGCCAATGCGTCGGGCCTTCCGGTTCGTACGATGAAAGCGATCGACATTGCGGTTAGCCTTGCCGTCTGATGCCACAAATGCCCTGAGCCGCATGGCCGTGGCACGGCGCCGATATCATCACCCCAGTCGAAGTCCTGGATTTTCGCCCATCGGACGAGGAGTTGTTCGGGCATGTTGAGCGAACAAGACAAGGTCCACGACCTTTTCGTGATCGGCGGCGGCATCAACGGCGCGGCAATTGCATGCGATGCCGCCAGCCGGGCTCTGAGCGTAGCGCTGGCCGAGATGCAAGATTTCGCCCAAGGTACTTCGTCACGTTCTTCCAAGCTAGCGCATGGCGGTCTTCGATATCTTGAGACCTTTGATTTCAGGCTAGTGCGCGAAGCGCTTGTCGAACGGGAAATCCTGATGGCAAAGGCGCCGCACCTGGTGCGCCCGCTTCGCCTGATCCTTCCTCATGTGGCATCGCAGAGACCCCGCTGGATGATCAGCCTTGGCCTATTCTTGTACGACCATCTCGCGCGCCGCCGAGTATTGAAGCGCTCCCAGCCGTTGAATTTGCGCAAGCACATGGTCGGAAAGCCGCTGAAGGATGACTATCGCCACGCGTTCGCCTACTCCGACTGCCGGGCGGATGACGCGCGACTGGTCATAGCGAACCTGCTGAGCGCACAACGACATAGGGCAAAAATCCTGGCACGCCATCGGTTCATGAGTGCCCGGCGTGAGAAAGGGCTTTGGCGCGTCGAAGTCCGCGACCCGGATGGCGACGTGCAAGTCGTGTCCGCAAGAGCTTTGGTCAATGCCGGCGGTCCCTGGGTCATCGATGTCGCGGGTAAAATAGAAGGCATTCAGACCGCGCGGAAGCTGCGCATGGTGCGCGGCAGCCACCTGGTAGTTCCGCGCCAGTGGATCGGTGAGCATGGCTATTTCCTGCAGACGCGCGATCGCCGGCTGATCGAAGCGCTGCCCTACGAAAGCGATTTTACCCTGATTGGCACGACTGATGAGCCCTGGGAAGACGACCCCGCAAAGGTTGCCATTTCCGAGAAGGAAATCGACTACATGCTAGGGGAGGTGAACGCCTTCTTGAAGCGGCCGGTGCAACGCGCAGACATTGTGTGGAGTTTCTCTGGCATAAGGCCGTTGTTCGAAGTGGGCGCAACACGTGACGGGGATCTGTCCACCCTCACGCGCGACTATTCCTTCGAGGTCGACAAACCGGACGGGGAGGCGCCCGCCCTCACGATTTTCGGCGGAAAGCTAACCACGCATCGCCGCCTAGCGGAACATGCGATGCGGGAACTCGCGAAAATCATGCGCTGGCCCAAGACGTGCGCGACCGCGGCTGAGGTCCTCGCTGGAGGAGAGTTTGGGGTCCGGGGTCTCGACGGCTTTAGGGCCGACTTTCGATCGCGCCATGCATGGTTGAATGAAAGGCAGGCAAATCGATACGTGCAAACCTATGGAACGCGTGCCGAAGATCTGCTCGCAGGCTGTACGCGCCTCGCCGATTTGGGGCGTCATTTCGGTCACGATCTCTATGAACGCGAGGTCCGGTTTCTCATGGAGACGGAGTGGGCGGTCGCCGCCGAAGACGTACTCTGGCGCCGTACGAAACTCGGACTACGCCTTTCGCACGACGAAATCCGGCAGTTGGACGTCTTCATGGGGCACTACGGATGAGACCGCGTCAAATCGATGCTTTGTGACGGGGCCAGACCGACAGAAGATTGGATAATGTATACTAAATCTTGCGATCCCCCTTTTTTCACGCTGAAGATCGGGCTATTCCTAGTGAGATGGATGCCCATAGTATCCAAATTCACATGGCGTTCGAGACAGGGATGACGGTTCGGTGATGGGTACGCATTATGATGTGGTGATCGTCGGCGGAGGAGTGGTCGGCAGTTCTATCGCCTATTTTCTGTCGGCAAATCCGGATTTTGACGGCAGCATCGCGGTGATCGAACGGGATCCCTACTACACGGCCTCTTCCTCATCATTGTCGACCAGCGCCATACGTCAACAATTCGGCACGCCGCCGAACATCGCCATGTCGAAGTTCAGCCTCGACTTCCTGCGCGAGGTCGGCACGCGGCTTGCAATCGGCGACGAGCCGGCCGACATCGGACTTCACCAGCCTGGCTATCTTGTGCTGACGACCCCCGAGCGGGCCGAAGCGCAACGCGCCAAGAACCGCGTGCAGCGCGACATGGGTGTCGAAATCGAGCTGATCGACCAGGCCAATCTGGCGCGACGCTTTCCCTGGCTGAATGCGGACGACCTTGCGCTCGGCTCATTCGGCCGTGGATGCGAGGGCTGGTTCGACGGTCCGGGTTTGATGCAAGCGTTTAAACGAAAGGCGCGCGCCCAGAAGGTCGAGTATGTCGCGGCGACCGTGACCGGGCTGGCCATGGCTGTTCGCAACAAGGTCGGCGCAGTGGTGCTGGACAATGGCCAACGCCTCTCAGCCGGCACGGTCATCAATGCAGCCGGACCGTGGAGCGCAGCCATTGCTCGGATGGTAGGAACAGATCTGCCTGTCGTCCCGAGCAAGCGATGCGTCTTCGTCTTCGAAACCCCGGCACGGATCGAGAACTGCCCATTCGTCTTCGATACCAGCGGCTTCTGGTTGCGGCCAGAAGGTCAGCTCTTCCTGTGCGGCGTTCCACCCGTGCGCGAGAATGATCCTGACGATTTCAGCCTGGAAGTGGACTACGACCTTTTCGACGAGGTGATCTGGCCGGCGCTGGCCCATCGCGTGCCCGGTTTCGAACAGTTGCGCATGCTTCGCGCTTGGGCAGGCCTCTATGAGTACAACGCCTTCGACCATAGCGGCATTATAGGACGTCACCCGGAAATACCGAACTTCGTGCTGGCCACCGGCTTCAGCGGTCACGGCATGATGCATGCGGCGGCAACCGGTTCAGGCGTCAGCGACCTCATTGTCTACGGGGAGTACCGCTCTATCGATCTATCGGCCTTCCACTATGAGCGGATCGCCGACAACAAGCCCATTGAGGAACATGTCTACTGAAGCGAGGCGGCCGCTAGGCCGTCAGAGTGACAACAACCTGCGAGCGGTGCTATGCGTCCATTTCTTCAATCAAAATGGCGCCGCCACAAAATAGCGGCGGTCCTTCCCTAGGCTGATTCATGCTCGTACAGAAAAAAACCATTTCGGCCCAGGTAGCAGACGCCATCAGGCAAAAGATCCTGAACGGCGAATACGACGCCAATGCCCAACTGCGGCAGGAGCATCTGGCCACCGAGTTCGGCGTCAGCCGGATACCGGTGCGCGAGGCGCTACACCAGCTTCACTCGGAAGGCTTCGTCACGCTTGTCTCCCACAAGGGGGCTGTCGTCACTTCCATCTCTCTGGACGAAATCCTCGAGCTTTACGAATTGCGCGCCCGCATCGAGACATGGCTGCTTGCCCTCGCCATCCCAAGGATGACACAGGACGATCTCGCGCTTGCCAGGGAACGGGCAAAGCAGCATCAGGAGCAGGGAAAGACCGGCGAGTATTCCAACCAGCTCAACTGGAATTTCCACGCCACGCTCTACGCGCCAGCGGGCCGCAAGGCGACGATTGAATTGGTAGGACGCATCTACCAGCAACTGGAGCGCTATACCCGCATGATGGTCTCGCTCACCGAGATACAGGTGCAGTCCGATCGCGATCACTGGCAGCTGATAGACCTTTGCGAGGCCAAGGATACGCTGCGCGCCGTCAGCCTCCTGGAAATGCACATTATCACTAGTGGCAAGTTCCTGGTCGACAGGCTTCAGGAGTTGCGCGGCGCCTGACAGAGGACGGTCACGTACGGCGAATATGGGAAATGTCTACCACGACGCCGCAATTTGGAGCATCGCCACGCTTGCAAGGAAATGACGTGTCCGATGCGATCGTCCTCCCAAAGCTTGAGGACGGTTGTAGAACGCAAGATAGTCATTTGTCGCGCCGGAAAGCCACAGCGGGGCGTGTTCTCTCCGCCTCACAGCGCGCAAGCTCAATGGTCCGATGACTTCCAGGCCTGCAAGGAGATCTCTGGCGCCTTGCCTCCGCCGTCGACGACCCCCCTGTGTTGCCAGCCATGACTGAATGACGTTAGCTCTTACCGAGCTTTTCGGACCTATTCTTCGCTGCAGCAACGGCTTGATGTACAAGCGCAGGGAGTCCGCTGCCGGGACGCGTGAGAACGTCCAGGGCAGCAGCCGTTGTGCCATTCGGACTTGTGACCTGCCTCCTCAGCGTAGTTGGACTATCCGAACTTTCTATCGCGAGCTTGGATGCCCCGTAGACAGTTTGCTTGGCAAGCTCCAGAGCAAGGTCACCGTCCAGCCCAACGGCTGTTCCGGCCTGAGAGAGCGACTCGATGAAAAGAAACAGATAAGCGGGTCCGGATCCCGACACAGCGGTAACGGCGTCCATCAGGTTCTCGTCGTTTATGAAAACGACTTTTCCGATGGCGGAAAGAAGCTCCTGCGCGACGGAACGATGGTAGTCAGAGGCATTGGAGCCGGAACAGCAGACCATCATTCCCTCGCCTATTGAGGCCGGCATGTTCGGCATGCAGCGGATGACGGCAAGAGAGTTGCCTACCCGTTTTTCCAAAGCAGCGGTGGCGATGCCTGCTGCGACCGAAATAACCAATCCTGAAGGGCTCAAACGGGATGCGTAGAGGGCTGCTATCTCGCTTACCATCGGCGGCTTTGTCGCAATGACAACTACGTCCGCTGCCAGCTTTTCTGGCAGTTGGCTTTCGTCGGCGTAGACGCTGGCGCCAATTGCCGCCGCCCTTTGTCGCAAGGTATCTACAGGTTCGATGACCGAGAAAGTGTGTTGCGGTTTCCCCGAACATTGCGGGATAGCTGGCTCCGCCACCGAATTGGTGAGTTCGTGACCTGCGAGCCACTTGCTGAGCATTGCGAAGCCCATGTTGCCCGCGCCCACGAGGACGATATGTACCATAGCCTCTTCCTCTTCCTTGATCGGCTTGTCCGATAGAATCCACCTAGTCGCCGGTAGATCCAACTGATCGCCGGGACAACACCAGCGAGTTGGCGTTCAAAGATCACAGCCCCGGCGCAGGTGGCCGGCCGCGATTGCTTTGTCTGCAAAAGACTTCTGTCGCCTCTCAGCGTCATGCTCACTGCGCACGTCGTCACATAGAAGGACAGCTTTCTCCTGCCTTTTAATTGATAGCCCAGGTCCGCCAAGACATGCATGCACATCTGCCATATCATATGCAAAGATGCAATATCGTATCCATTGCTCAAACAAGAGCGAACGAAATTGCCCTTTGGTAGACAGGGCGGCGGTCGCTTGAATCGGCCTCGAGCCCGGCCATCAATGAGAAGGCTGATGAGCCTCGGTGATTAGGTCCTCAAGATCTGCCTCGGATAAGGCAGGGTTTAGCTGGCTCAAGAGCTCAAGCCAGAACTGGCATTCCGATGCGTTTCCGCCCCGAAGCGACATCAGGGCGAACCAGGCGATAACGGTGGCAGCCCAGTCGCCCCATATTATCTCTGCCGCTTCAGCTAAGGACGACTCGCTGTAGTGCGGGCCTCCCTTGCTGTCAGTCGAAGTGAGATCTGAATGAGCCTTTGGGCCGGGCAGGATGCCCTCGGCCTCGCTTTCCGATTCACCAGTTTTCCTCTTCAAGCTGTGGCCCTCTGGCTGCTCTCCGGAACGACATGACCATCCTCCCCCATCATAGGGTGTAGGTCACGGGCTGCGTAGCGTCGGGCGCCGCGGTCCGGTGTAAGCATTTCCCTCGACCACCGCTGCCCCGGCACGCTTCGGACCCTAACGGTTGCGCTCGACAGCATCACCCGCCGCTCGGAGAGAGTAACGACGCATCTACGCACGCGAAGCGCGCTTTTTGGCATGCGCACACTGACAGTTCATATTTTCTTGCGAAAGCGTATACAAAATTGTAAGGATAATATACAGTCTCATTAGGATGGGTTCCGATAGGAAAGGCGGGAATGTCGCGGAGGGATGGCGCAGGACCAGGCAATTCGGCTCACGACGTTGCAGTCGTTGGCGCGGGGATTGTCGGATGTGCGGCAGCAAGGGAGCTTGCAAGTGCAGGCTACGACGTTGTTCTGATTGACCGTGGTGATTTCGGCGCTGGCACGTCGTCGCGCTCAAGCCGCAATCTCTATTGCGGGCTATCCTATTTGAAGCCTGACTATCCTCTGTGGCAGATGCCCTTCCGGCTCATGGATGTTGCGAGCCGACTCCGCCTGTGCTGGATCGTGATGCGCTGCCGGGCCGAAATGGTCAGGGAGATGCCTGAACGGCTCGAGAAGCTGCCATACTATTTTCCCTATCGCAGGGACCAGAAGTATCCGGCCTGGCTAATTGACCTTGGCTTCCGGATTTTGACGGCTTTTTCGGATGGGATATCCCTCGCCTATCGCCGAATTCCTGCAGCTGAGGCGAAGAGGAAGAGTGGCCTTGTTGCGCAGCTCGCATCCGGACTTCACTCAGTCGGCTATCTTGAAGAGTATCAATATCGTTGGGCAGAGAGAATCTGCGTCGAAACCGCCCTGGAAGCGGAAAGATACGGCGCTGTGCTGCGTACGTATACGGCAGTAGAGGATATTGCCCGCGACGGCGATGGCTGGACGCTGACCGTGGAGGATAGAACTCCCGAAAAGCGCGGAGCCTTTCAAATTCGAGCAAAGGTCGTCGTCAATGCGGCTGGGCCGTGGATCGATCGCCTCGTGCCCTCGATGCAGGCTCTAGAACGGCACGTGGCGCCTTTGAAGGGCGTAAATCTTCTGGTGAAGCTGCCGGAAGCTTACCGGGGCCAAGGTCTGCAGACTTTCTCCACCAAGGCTGAAGGACTTGGGCTCTACTTCATGCCTTGGGGTGACCACCACTTCATCGGCCCTACCGAAACGATGGTCACCGACGATCCCGATACCGTAAGAGTGACGCCGGAAGAGATCGACTATTTGCTGCGCGAGGCCAATGCGATCTTTCCAGATCTTAAGCTGACGCCCAATGACGTGATCCATGGATGGTGTGGGGTCCGTCCGTGGTCGACCGACGCGAATGGAAAGCCGTTCGCTCCGGTTCGCGTGAGGGAACGGAAAGAGATGCCCGGTGTCTTTTCCGTCACCGGCGCGACAATCATGGTGAACCGCCATGCGGCCCGCCTTGTTCGGAAGGCGATTGCCCGTCGGATCAGACCCAGCCGCCCCTCGCTTCCCTATGGATCCATGCGCCGGCGAGGAAGGCGCTTTGAAAGTCTCGAAATCAGCGAAGACCTGGTTTCAGAGATCGTTCAGACAGAGCACGTCGTCAGCCTGGGTGATCTAGTCCGGCGGCGGCTCCCTCACGGGTGGGAACCCGATCTGGGCTGGTCTGTCCTCGAAACGCTGTCCCGGTACGCGGCCCGAGCACTGGCATGGACCGAGGAACGGCGCATGGCTGAGTGCCAGACCTATCGGGACGAGTGCGTGGAACTCTTCATGCCGGTTGTCAACAAACGACCAGAAAGGAATGAGCTCAATGGCTTATCTAGAATAGCTCGATGATTACTTTCGACGCCTTAGCAAGAAGCTACGTTCAAGAGGAGAACAAAAATGGGAGATAATTCGAACATGAACCAGATCGATCGGTTAGCCGAGGAAGCCCGCAAGGGTCGCATGACGCGTCGCGATTTCATGCACTTCAGCATTGCCGCGGGTCTCGCTGCCACCACGGCGTCCGGTCTCTGGACTCAGGCGGCGGCGGCACAAGCAAAAAAGGGCGGCATATTCAAGTATGCCACCCACGATTCGAACACGGGCGACTCGCACGATCCTGCAACGTGGAATTCACGTCAGACAATCTTCCTTGGCCCGACGTATCGCAGCTACCTTACCCAGGTGAATGCCGACGGCACTCTCGGCCCCGACCTCGCCGTTTCCTGGGAGGCCAACAAGGATGCCACGGAGTGGACCTTCAAGCTGCATCCTAAGGCTTCATTTCATAGCGGAAAGCCGGTTATCGCGGACGACGTCATTGCGTCGATCAACCATCACATCGGCGAGAAATCCACCTCGGGTGCCAAGGCAGTCTTGTCCCCCATAAAAGAGGTCACCAAGGACGGTGACCACACTGTCGTCTTCAAACTGACCAGCGGCAGCGCCGATATGCCGTGGGTCATGACGGACTATCATATTGCGATTTGTCCAGCCAACTCGGACGGCTCCCTCAACTGGCAATCGGGCGACGGATCAGGTCCCTACAAGCTGAAGGAAAACGAATGGGGCGTGCGCCAGAGCCTGGTACGTCACGAGGGATGGCATGGGACGGGCGCCTACTTCGACGGAGTTGAGCAAATTTCGATCAACGATCCGAACGCACGACAGACAGCTATTGTCACAGGCGACGTCGACGCCGTGTCCGTGATCGAAGCCAAAGCCATGGGCATGCTCAAGCGCGACCAGAACATTATCATTGAAAACGTGCCTTCGGGTCAGACGGTAACCTATCCGATGCATTGCGATACCGAGCCATTCAAAAACCGTGACGTTCGCAATGCGCTTAAACTATCCATCAATCGCAAAGAGCTGGTCGAAAAGATCGCCTTCGGCACCGCGACCATTGGCAACGACTTCCATATCTCACCGGTCCAGCCCTATTGGCCGAGCGATATCCCCCAACGCGAATATGATCCGGACCAGGCAAAATCCCTGCTCAAAAAGGCAGGCGCCGAGGGGCTGACGGTAAGCCTCAGCACATGCGACTCGATCGGCACGGGTGCCGTCGATGCCGCAGTGCTGTTCGCCGAGAATGCTAAGCGTGCGGGGATCAACATCAAGGTCGTGCGGGAACCGAACGACGGATACTACGCCAATGTCTGGCTGAAGAAGCCGTTCGTCATGTGCAACTGGGGCGCGCGCCCCACACCTGACATGATGTTCACCACGGCCTACGCGGCAGGCGCGCCGTGGAATGAAAGCCGGTGGCAGAATGAGCGCTTCAATACTCTGCTCGCACAGGCCAAAGCGGAGCTGAACGAAAAGTTGCGCGCGGAGCAGTATCATGAAATGGCGATGATAGCACGCGACGACGGCGGCACGATCCTGCCGATGTTCTACAACTTCGTCTATGCACGTCGAAGCAATCTCCAGCGCGGAGACAAGATCGGTGCAAGTTGGGAGCTGGACGGCGGTCGCGCTTCGAGCCGCTGGTGGATGGCATAACTGAAAACGGTCGTTCGCGGGACGGCGCGGCAGACGCGCCGTCCCTTGAAGCGCAGTCTGCCTGAACGCCTGGAGCCGCCAGCGCACGATTAGCCTGCTGGAGACGATGCAATTCGTCGTCTGATGAAGTCAGCGCAAGGGGATTGCGATGAACGATCTAACGCAGCTCATTTTGAAACGACTAGTCTTCGGCGCTCTGACGTTGCTTTTCGTTTCCCTTCTCATTTTCTTTGCGGTCGAGTTGCTGCCGGGCGATATTGCGCAAGCCATTTTGGGTCAGACTGCTACGCCCGAGACGTTGGCAGCATTGCGTGAGCAACTTGGTTTGAACACGCCTGCTCTGGTGCGATATTTCATGTGGCTGGGGGGCGCCCTGCACGGTGATTTCGGCACCTCGCTTGCGTCGGGAACGCCGGTGAGCGAGGCGATCGGGCCAAGGCTGATAAACACATTGTCCCTGGCGGCCTATGCCGCGGTCATCGCAGTGCCGGTGGCAATCTCGCTTGGGATCGTCGTTGCGCTGTTGCGCAATACGATGTTTGACCGAATTGCCAACATCTTGACGCTGACGTCCATTTCGTCACCGGAGTTCTTCCTTGGCTACATCCTCATTTTCTTCCTTTCGATAAAGATCCGCGCCTTTCCGGCGCTTTCCAACCTCACTCCAGGCATGTCCTTTGGGGAGTACCTGGACCGCGGCTTCCTGCCGGCGCTTACCCTGGTTCTGGTCGTTATCGCTCACATGATGCGTATGACCAGGGCGGCGATCATAAACCTGCTCGCCTTGCCCTACATCGAAATGGCAAAGATCAAGGGGATGCCAGCCTGGAAGGTCATAGTACATCATGCCCTTCCGAACGCCTGGGCACCGATCATCAGTGTGGTGGCTCTTAACCTGGCCTATCTCATTACCGGCGTGGTGCTTGTGGAGGTGGTCTTTGTATACCCCGGCATCGGGCAACTGCTGGTCGACGCTGTCGCGAAGCGCGACTTCCCAGTCGTCCAGGCGTGCTGTTTGATATTCGCCGCCACCTTTATCGGTCTGAATCTGGCAGCCGATGTCGGAGCCATCCTCACGAACCCGCGGCTGCGGTTCCAAAAGTAGTGGTGATGGGGATGGTATTGTCTATCGGATATCTACTTGCCTTGGCAGCAGTCTGCACCTGGGCGGCCCTCGCGAGGCGGTGGCGGGATCTCTCGTTGTTTGGTTTCGTCGCAACGGCTTCGCTGCTTGTTTGGGCTGTCTTCGGGCCCACCCCGTTTTACGTTATTGCCGTCTGCGCAGCGATCTTGCTGGCCTTGGCGTTGGTGTCTTATCTCTTTCGCTGGCTTCTTGTTCTGGTGCTGCCTTGGCAATTGTCGCAAACCTTCGCGAAGGCCCCCCTCACCGCGATTTTCGGGATCATCATCATCCTTATTTTCGCTGCGTCCGCCATTTTTGCTCCATTCCTTGCTCCGTTCGGTGAGGCTGATATCGTTTCCGCGTCATTTGCCCCACCTGACGCGCAAATGCTGCTTGGCGCCGATCAGTTGGGGCGTGACGTTCTCAGCCGCATCATCTTCGGTGCTCGAAACAGTGTTGGATTGGCCCTCATCGCAACGATCCTGGCCTTTAGCGTTGGTTCCCTCACCGGACTGCTGGCTGCCACATACGGTGGATGGCTCGACCAAATATTGAGCCGGATCGCGGACACCATAATGTCGGTTCCTTCGCTTATTTTTTCGCTGCTGATGCTTTCCATATTCGGCACCGATTTGTCGGTGATCGTCATAGTGGTCGCTGTCATTTATTCACCGCGTGTCTACCGGCTTACACGCGCGGTGGCGGGTAACGTTGTGGTCATGGACTATATCGAAGCCGCAAAGCTGCGAGGTGAAGGCACTTGGTATTTGATCAGGCGAGAGATTCTGCCGAACGCCCTGGCCCCCCTGATCGCCGAATTCGGCCTCGAATTTTGCTTTGTGTTCCTTTTGATCGCTGGACTATCGTTCCTGGGATTGGGGGTGCAGCCACCCACTGCTGATTGGGGCTCAATGGTGAGAGAGAACGCCACCTTGATTTCCTTCGGCGATTACACCCCGTTGATCCCGGCCGGCGCGATCGCGCTCCTCACGGTTGCAGTGAATTTCGTCATCGACTGGATTCTCCACCGATCCTCCGGATTGAAGGACTGACCGATGGCCGATCGAACCCAAGTGCTGTTGGAAATCCGCGGTCTTAAGATCGAAGGACGCGTGGACGATCAGTGGTCCGAAATCGTCCATGGCGTTGACCTTACCCTCCACCGTGGCGAGGTCCTCGGGTTAATTGGCGAATCGGGCGCCGGGAAATCGACAATCGGCTTGGCCGCGATGGGATATGCGCGAGACGGCTGTCGTATATCGGGCGGCTCCATAAGGTTTGCAGGTGAGGAACTGAGGAATGCGTCGGAGGCAAAACTTCGTCACTTGCGCGGCAAACGCATTGCCTATGTGGCCCAGTCGGCAGCCGCATCCTTCAATCCAGCACATAAAATCATTGAACAGCATATCGAGACGGCGGTGCATTATGGCATCCAAAAGCGTGCTGCAGCCATGGAAGACGCCATGGAGTTGTATGAGCGTCTCCGGCTACCCAATCCGCGTGAGATCGGCTTCCGATATCCACATCAGGTCTCAGGTGGGCAACTGCAACGAGCGATGACGGCGATGGCCATGGCTTGCCGTCCCGACTTGATCATTTTCGACGAACCCACGACCGCCCTCGACGTGACCACTCAGGTCGAGGTCCTGGCGGCCATCCGAAACATCGTCAAGAACTTCCATACGGCCGCGATATACATCACGCATGACCTCGCGATTGTGAGCCAGATGGCCGATACAGTGAAGGTGCTTCTTAAGGGTAACGAAGTCGAGGAAGCATCAACGAAAGATATGCTGGAAGCTCCTAAGGCGGATTACACAAGGGCATTGTGGGCGGTACGAAGCTTTGAATGCCCGCAAAAGAAGCGCCCCGATAACGTCCACCCGCTTATATCGGTCCAAGGCGTTTCCGCAGCCTATGGCTCAAAAAACGTCCTTGAAGATGTTTCATTCGATATCTTTCCCGGGATGACGGTGGCGGTCGTGGGCGAGTCCGGGTCCGGGAAGTCCACGGCGGGTCGATGCATCACGGGTCTTTTGCAGCCCACGGCCGGCTCCATTCGCTACAATGGCAAAATTCTTCCTCCGTCGTACAAGATGCGAGGACGTGACGATTTGCGGCGAATCCAGATGATCTACCAGATGGCCGACACTGCTCTTAATCCAAAGCTGCCAGTGAGTGAACTCATCGGTCGGCCGGCCGAGTTCTGCGTCGGGTTGTCGGGGCGCGCCTTGAGGACTCGCGTCGAGGAACTGCTTAATCTGATAGAGTTGGATCCTTCGAAATATTACAACCGAATGCTATCGGAGCTCTCAGGAGGCCAAAAGCAGCGTGTCGGCATCGCGCGCGCGTTGGCTGCCGAGCCCACGTTCATAATCTGTGACGAAGTCGCAAGTGCGCTGGACCAACTTGTGGCAGAAGGGATTCTACGGCTTCTCGATCGCCTGCAGCGGGAATTGGGCCTTGCATACATGTTCATCACGCATGACCTGGCGACGGTTAAAAGCATCGCTGACGAAGTCGTTGTCATGCAGTCGGGGCGCGTCACCGAGAAAGGCCCCAAGGATGAAATATTCAAGCCGCCACATCACCCTTATACCGAGCTTCTGCTTTCATCTGTTCCTCAGATGGAGCTCGATTGGCTCACCAACCTCCTCGCAAAAGCGAGGGCTGGTTAGCTGTCGCTGAAGCTGCTCGGCATTGGCGACTTCGGAGGGAAAAGATCCTAAAGCGCGTCGCGCTGAAACGGATTCAGTCGACGCGCTTTAAGTCTTTGTTTTGATTCATGGTAAGCGCTGTCGCGGCGGCACCTTTCGCTTGTGGATGTAAGGGACGATGT
>NZ_LPVS01000260.1:0-44957 GCF_014843905.1 Mesorhizobium silamurunense
TGTTACCCATGTGTCCGGTACGTTTCGTCACCTATGTCTCGGGTCGCTCATTGGCGCTGCGCGCTGCGCAGGACAGGTCCACTTTGCGAAGCAGGAATGCCCTCCGAAGCCTCGGCGAAGGAGAGCGGCAGTCGCTCTCAGCGATATCCGAAATAGGCCATGAGCTCCTGGGCCTCACCCGTCTCGAAACGCGAGGCGACTTCTGCGGGCAGCGTCGATCTCCAGCCGCCCCGGTAGTCGGTGATCGGTTGGTTGACCTGCGTCATTCGGCGGGCCGAATGGGCCGTCCGAACTCTTCTCTCCCTTCCCCAGACGACCGGATGCCGGTGATAGTCCAGGATAGCCGGATCGAAAGCCACACCCATGAAGCGGCATAGCCGTTCGATGGAAAGCGCAGGCGACTCGATAAAGTCCTCGTAGCGCCACAGCATGCTCCCGCCTTTCTCGACACGGAGCATCGAGGCCTTGCTGTCGGCAACCCATCTTTGGAAAGCTCTGTCGAAATCGCCCTCGTAACGCTGACCGAGCGATGTCACGACATCGCGGCCATCGCGCGTGACGACGATGAAACGGGCACCCGGAATCGTCTCGAGTATCTGGCCGGTATGATGGATATGGCCGGGGGTTTTTTCGACCCAGACGCTCCGGCGCGAAATGGCCGCCTCCAGCAAAAGCAAGCTTAACTTGGTCCATCTGGCGCCTTTGTCCGAGACAAAAGCGCTTGTCTCGCGCGGAACGCTGAAGACATCGGGATGGGCGGCCAATATCCGGGCAAGCAAGGTCGAGCCGGTATGGCCACAACCACAGATAAATATAGAAACTTTCGGCTTCGGGATAAGCCAGACCACACCCCTGTTCACTTATTCTGTCCTCCCCCGGACACTTAATCGAACCCTCTTCTTTCGAGGATTGCAATAGGGAATGTTTCCACAGGGACAGCGATGATCCCGATGTGGCATCCGAGACAGCAGCTACGCCTGCGGCGCTGGCCCGTCTGCCGAGTTCACTGCCTTCCGCGAGCTTCCCACTGGGCCGGTTCGACAGGCAATTTGTCGGGATCGCCGGTCCGCAACGGGGGTCAAAGCGCGCGACGGGACAGGCATTCGATGGCGCTAATGTGTTATATATTTCATGGAAGGGGCATCCCCCGCATGAAATGCGACTGGAACGAGCAGGCAAAGCCGCAACTTGATTGAGAGTGCGCGCGATGAGGTTCTGGATCGCCATTGTTGGTTTGTTCTTGCTGGCTGCAGCCGGTCTGCTGCAGGCAAGCGCCCTTGCCGCCGGCAACAACCGGGTCGCCTTAGTCATCGGCAACAGCAAGTATGTCTACGCGCCGGCCCTTCCCAATCCCGCCGGCGATGCGCGCCTGATGGCCGATGTGTTGCGCAAAGCGGGGTTCAACGTCATCGAAGGCGTCGATCTCGACTATGCCGGAATGCGGGATCGGCTGAACAAGTTCACCGAGGCCTCGTACGAAGCGGATACGGCGCTGATCTACTACGCCGGCCACGGCATGCAGGTGAACGGCAAGAATTACCTGATCCCTGTCGATGCCGAGCTTACAGCCCCGGCGCATCTCAAGACCCGCACCATCCAGATCGACGAGCTGCTTGCAGCCCTTCCGCCCGACCCGGCTATCGGCATCGTCATCCTGGACGCCTGCCGCGACAATCCTTTGGCTAGGACCTTGGCGGCTTCCTTGCCGAAGAGCCGCTCGACCACCGCGCCCGGCTTGGCACCCATCGATGTCAGCGGGTCGGACGTCGGCACCGGCGGCGTGCTGATCGCCTTTGCGACCGATCCCGGAGCCGTGTCCTACGACGGCAACGGCGCCAACAGTCCTTACACGACCTCGCTGGCCAGGCATCTCGCCGAACCCGGCGTGGAGATCCAGAGCGCGCTGACTCGCGTTCGCGGCGAGGTGACGGCGGAGACGAATGGGCGCCAACGCCCCTGGCACAACGCCTCGCTCGGCCGCGAGGTCTTTATCGGCCCGCAGACGCCGCCACCGGCCGCCCCGGCTCCGCAACCGTCCGCCACGGAGACTCCGGTTGAGCCCCCAACCTCGGACGGGCGCGGATGGGAAATCGAGCAGCGCGTCTGGGACGAGGCCTCGAAGCGCAACACGCTTGCACATTACCAAGCCTATCTGCAGCAATTTCCGAAGGGAGCGTTCGCCGATCTCGCCCGCCTCAACATCGATCAACTCAAAAGGTCGCCGACCGTTGTCGCCAATACCGAGAGCGACGCGTCGCGATCGGCCACAGGGGCGCAATCTCCGGCCGCGGCCGGCAATCCGGAAACCGACACTGGGACCGAACTGACGGAAAGCGCGATCGGGCTCGGTCGTCAGGAAAAGATCGATCTGCAGGAAAGGCTGCTGGCGATCGGTTACGACCTGGACGAAGCCGACGGCGACTTCGGCATCAAGACGCGCCAAGCCATCGGCCGGTGGCAGGAGGAAAACCGGCTGCCCCCGACCACCTTTCTTACCCCAACGCAATATGCTCGCCTGAAACTCGACACGGGCGACGCCCTGAAGAGCTACCGCGCCCAGCGAGCGTCAGAAGCGGAAGCCAAGAAACAGGAAAGCGCCACGTCGCAAAAGTCGCAGAAGCCGCAACCGGTCGTCCGTGCGAAGCCGAGACGCGAACAGCAACGTGAGGCAGCCAATCCAAGACCGGTGCCAAAGGCGGCTAAACAGGCGCGGCGAAAGTCCGGATTCCGCACTTGCAGCGGCATTGACGGCACTTTCGAGGTTCCCGCGTCCCAGCGATGTCCGTTGAGCGGCTACGCGCACTATTGAAGTGCTCGCCGACAAGGCGCGATATCGATCTCTGCGTCCCATCGCTATCGGCGGCATCAGACTCAAGACATCCCGCCGACCGCGCCAGCCGGCCGTTTCTTGGGTGATAGGGCTCATCCAGTCACGAAGGGACGTCGGCAATCAAGCTCGATTCGAGGATCAGCGGCGCCCCTCAAATTTGATCGATGTCATCAATGGTGACACCAATTGACAGTCGCTGGATTTAATGACACATATGGTGTCACCAATTAGGAGCAACCCGCGTGTCGTACGTCCGCACCTACAACAGCCCCATGCGCGAAGAGAAAGCGCGTGAAACGCATGAGGCGATTCTCTGCGCCCTGTTTGAGCTGATGGATTCGGCCACCGCTGCAGACGAGATCAGCATGGAGTCGATCGCCCAGAAGGCCGGAGTGCAACGGCGGACCGTGTTCCGTCACTTCGCCACGAAGGACGACCTCCTGGCTGTTTTCTGGCCCTGGCTGAATGCCCGGATAGGAGCTTCAACTACCCCGAGGACCCCCAAGGACATCGTCGACGGGCCCCGTCAGGCCTTTCCGCGGTTCGACCTGCACGACGCGGCGATCCGTTCATCGCTCCATTCGCGGACTGGCCGCGAGATGCGCATGGGCACGGTGGCAAGCCGCCGCGTCAATTTCAGGCGCGCGCTGGGTCCCGCCATTTCGTCTCTTCAGCCCGCCGAAGCCGAAAAGGTCGAGGCGCTGGCTCATCTGCTCTTCTCGGCCTCCGCATGGGAGATCTTGAAGGACTATGGCGGTCTCACCGGCGCCCAGGCCGGCGAGACAGCATCCTGGGCGCTCGAGGTGATCCTGTCCGCGGTCACCCCGGGTCATTCACCAGCGGAAGTCACAAACCAAAGAGACAAGCCATGAATTTCAACGTCACCACTCCCGAAGCCGCCCAGACGCTCTGGGTCGTAGCCGACCGCATCCGCCTACTTGGCGGCATCGCGGATTCCAGCCTTGAACTCATTGAGGTCGAGGTGCCGCCGGGTTCCGGAACTCCGCCGCACACCCACGCCTCACCCGAGCTTTTTTATGTGCTGGAAGGCGCGCTGACCGTCCGTCACTTTGTCGCGGGCGGCCCGCCCGAAGTGACAGTCGCAGCGCCCGGCACCTCAGTGCGCATTGGCCCGAGGGCGCCGCACAATTACTCCAACGACAGCGGCCGCCCGGTACGAATGCTGGTGCTCGTCGAGCCTTCCATGATCGCCTTCTTCCGCGACATCGGCACGGTTGAGCCGCAGGCGCAGCCCGACTTTGCCCGGATCGGCGCGGCGATGCAGCGTCATGGTATCGAGGCGCTGCCCGTGGCAGCCTGAACCGCCTTCCGGTGTCACGGCTTTCGAGCTTGTGTGGGTCGCCTGATGGACGGTGGCGCAGACGACGCGCCACCGGCAACGAAGATGCACCTCAAGCACCCGGAAGCTGAACATCCTCGGTGGCGGATCGATGAGGGACTAAGTCCTGGATTCGTGCGCGGCAATCGCTTCGAGAAAAATCGCGCCGAACTCCCTGAGCTTGGCTTCACCGACGCCGTTCACTTCGGCGAAAGCATCGAGGTCGCGCGGGCGGCGTTCGGCCATGTCGATCAGCGTGCGGTCGGAGAAGACGACATAGGCCGGCACCTGGCGTTCCTTCGCCAGGCGCAGCCTTAGCGCCTTGAGCGCGGCGAGCAGCGCGGCGTCCAGATCTTCGGTGCCCGCCGCGGCCTGGGCCGAACGCGCCTTGTTGCGCAGGGAACGGTGCCATGTCTCGACGCGATACTCGAACGCGATCTCGCCGCGGCCGAGCGCTCGGCCGCTTTCGGAGATGGCAAGGCCGCCATAGCCGTCCGGGTCCGGCATCAGGAACCCACCCGCCACGAGCTGGCGGATCAGCGACAGCCAGGCGGGTCTGTTGTGCGCCGGGCCGGTGCCGAAGCTGGCAAGCCTTTGATGACCCCTGGCAATCACTTTCTCGGTCTCGTGGCCGAGGAGGACGTCGACGATATGGGAGGCGCCGAAGCGCTCGCCGGTCTGCGCGACGGCCGAAAGGATGATGCGCGCCTCGGCGCTGCCGTCCGCGCGCGGCGCTTGGTTGAGGCAGTTGTCGCAATTGCCGCACGGCTGCGCCTCCTCGCCGAAATAGCCGAGCAGGACCTGGCGCCGGCACTGCGCCGTCTCGCAATAGCCGATCAGGGTGTCCAGCCGGCCGTGCGAGCGCCGCTTGTGCTCGGGCGAGGCATCTTCGTCGTCGATGAACAGGCGGCGCGTGCGGATGTCGCCGAGGCCGTAGAGCATATGTGCCTCCGCCGGCCGCCCGTCGCGGCCGGCGCGGCCGATTTCCTGGTAGTAGGCCTCGAGGCTCGCCGGCAGGTCGGTGTGGAAGACATAGGCGACGTCGGGCTTGTCGATGCCCATGCCGAAGGCGTTGGTCGCCACCATGACGACGCCGGAGAGCGTCATGAAGGCGTTCTGATTCGCTTCACGCGCGTCCTTGCTCATGCCGGCATGATAGGCGAGCGCGGTGACGCCGTTTTGCTCGAGGAAGGCCGCCATCTCCTCCGTCTTCCGGCGCGACAGGCAGTAGACGATGCCGCTGCGCCCCGGATGACGCTCGACGAAGCGCAGCAGCTGGCGCTTGCTGTCCTGTTTCGGCTCGATGGCGAGCTTGATATCCGGCCGGTCGAAGCCCAGCACCAGCGTGTCGACAAGGTCGGCAAACAGCCGTGCCGAAATGTCAGTGCGCGTTGTCTCGTCCGCCGTCGCCGTCAGCGCGATGATCGGCACTTTCGGAAAGATGTCGCGCAGTCGCGCAAGGTCTTCATATTCGCGCCGGAAGGCCGGCCCCCATTGCGAGATGCAATGCGCCTCGTCGACGGCGATCAGACTGATGTCGAGCCTGGCGAGCGCGTCGAGCATGCGTTCGGTCATCAGCCGCTCCGGCGCCAGATAGAGCAGACGCGTCTGGCCCGACGCGACCCGGCGCCACGCCGCGACGTTGGCATCGCGGTCGAGCGAGGAATTGATCGTGTCGGCGGCGACGCCGGCGAGCCGCAGCGCCGCGACCTGATCCTGCATCAGCGCCACCAGCGGCGAGACGACGATGGTGAGCCCGCCCAGGACCAGCGCCGGAACCTGATAGCAGAGCGACTTGCCGGCGCCGGTCGGCATGACCGCCAGGACGTGGCGTCCGGAGAGCAGCGCCTCCATCACGTCGGCCTGGCCGGGACGAAAATCGTCGAAGCCGAACACATCCTTCAGCACGCGCCGCTTCGGATCGCGTCCCTCCGCCGGAATGCCCGCCATCGATGTCCGCCCCGCCATCGAAATATGCATAGAGAATGATTCCCGGATTCGGCTGAGGTCACGTTCTTAAGGCGGAGATCGCTCCAACGCCATCGCAACCCCTCGCTTGTCCGCCGTTTTGCCTGCCCGGCATCGCCAGCGCATTGCCTCTCCGCGCAAAGGATGGCTTCTTGTCCCCGCCTGCAGCGGAGGAACCCGGCAATGATCGACCTGGCCACATTGACGACCTATGTCGCGATCGTGCTTGGCTTCGTCTTTATTCCGGGGCCTGCCACGCTGCTTACCGTAGCGCGGGCGACCAACTCGGGAACCAAAGTCGGCATCGCCACCGGCGCCGGCGTCGCGGCGGGCGACGTCGTCCACACCGCCATGGCGATCTTCGGCACGGCCATCATCGCCACCTCGGCGATGCTGTTTTCCATCATCAAATATATCGGCGCGGCCTATCTTGTTTACCTCGGCATCCGCGCCATCCTCGAGAAGGCGCCGGTCGATCTCGGGGCCCGCGCCTTGGCCGTGCCGGCGGGCAAGGCGTTCCGGCAGGCCATATTGACCGAGGTGCTGAACCCGAAGACGGCGCTGTTCTTCCTCGCTTTCCTGCCCCAGTTCGTGCGCCCGGAAAACGGATCGGTCGTGCTTCAGCTGACGATCCTCGGCGCCGTCTTTGTCCTTCTCGGTCTCTTCAGCACGGTGGTCTTCGCCGTCTCGGCCGGAGGTCTCGGCTCCTTCCTGCGCCGCAACCCGGCCGTGCTGAAATGGCAGGGCAAGGTGGTCGGCGGCATCTATTGCGCGCTCGGCGCGCGGCTGACACTTGAACAGCGCTGAGCCGGCGCTTCGCGCTATCCGAGGGCGACAGTCCGGCGGCGAGACCGATCATCGACCTCACATCCTGTCGCGTTAAACCTATCTTCACTATGTTGCGGCACCTTTGTCGTCCTGCGGCGATGTTCAGAGTACCGCGGCGGCGCCACGGGCGCCCAGGCAACAAACCCGCGCCGCCCGGCGCGGGTTTTCCTTTCCGATATGTCAAAAGCTGTCTCTTCAGGCGAGGAAGTCGGCTCGATGAGGCGCAAAGCTGTCGACCAGCCGACCCGCTTCCAGCGCCTTGACGCCGTGCACCAGGTTGGACGGCACGATGAAGCTGCTCCCCCCTGCCAGGATCTCCGACCGGCCGTCGATGGTGACTTCGAAGCGGCCCTCGGCGACATAGCTTGCCTGGACATGCGGATGCGAATGCAGCGCGCCGACGCCGCCCTTGTTGAAGGCGAACTCGACCATCATCAGCTCGGCCGTGTGCACCAGCACGCGCCGCCTGTTGCCGTCCGGCGTCGGCTCCCAGGCCTTTTCGCCTGCGTGGGAAAAGAAATCGGTCATCGCGAGCTTCCGTTTCGAAATTGAAATGTCACCGCGCCAGCCAGCCGCCGTCCACCGGCATCACCGCGCCATGCATATAGTCCGATGCAGGCGCGAGCAGGAAGACGGCCGCATCGCCGATGTCGCCGGGCTGGCCCCAGCGCGCCGCGGGAATGCGCCCGAGGATGGCGGCGCTGCGGTCGGGGTCGGCGCGCAAGGCCTCGGTGTTGTTGGTCTCGATATAGCCCGGCGCGATGCCGTTGACGTTGATGCCTTTCGGCGCCCATTCGCAGGCGAGCAGCCGAGTGAGGCCGAGCACGCCATGTTTCGAGGCGGTGTAAGAGGCGACGCGGATGCCGCCCTGGAAGCTCAGAACCGAGGCGATGTTGACGATCTTGCCGCGCCGCCCGGGCTCCGCCAGCACGCGCCTGGCAAAGCTCTGGCAGAGCCGAAAGACCGTCTTCAAATTGATGTCCATCACCTCGTCCCAATCGGCCTCGGTCAGGTCGACGGCATTGGCACGACGGATGATGCCGGCATTGTTGACCAGGCCGTCGAGCGGCCCGCTCTCGTCCCAGACCCGGTCGAGCATGGCGGCGGCCTTGGCGGGATCGCCGAGATCGGCGGCCACCGCCTCGAAACCTTCCCCTTCTGCCGCGACTTTCTCCGCCGTGTCATCCATTGCCGAGCGCCCGACGCCGATGACGGCGCCGCCGGCGCGTGCCACCGACACTGCGATGCCCTGGCCGATGCCGGTGTTGGCGCCGGTGACGAGGATGCGCTTGCCCGCAAGACTGAAGGCGGAGAGATCGCTCACCTGAGCTGATCCATCGCCACCTGGTCGACGTCGGTATAGTCGACATTGTCGCCGGCCATGGCCCAGATGAAGGCATAGTTCGAGGTGCCGGCGCCCGAATGGATCGACCAGCCCGGCGACAGCACCGCCTCTTCGTTGCGCATGACGATATGGCGCGTCTCGTCCGGCTCGCCCATGAGGTGGAAGACACGCGCGTCGTCGGCCAGGTCGAAATAGAGATAGGCCTCCATGCGCCGGTCGTGCACATGGCAGGGCATGGTGTTCCAGACCGAACCCGGAGCGAGCTGGGTCATGCCGACGACGAGCTGACAGGTTTTCACGCCGTCGGCATGGATGAACCGGAAGATCGAGCGCTCGTTGCTGGTCGCCTGGCTGCCGAGGTCGAGCCTCCTGGCGTCGCCGATGCGGATCAATTGGCTGGGATAGGCCTGATGCGCCGGCGCGCTGAGCAGATAGAACTTGGCCGGTTCATCCGGATCAGCTGAAGCGAACGAGACTTGCTGCGTGCCCATGCCGAGATAGACCATGTCGCGCGCCGCCATCTCATGGGGCAGCCCGTCGGCCGTCACGGTGCCGGCGCCGCCGATGTTGACGGCGATCAGCTCGCGGCGGTCGAGGAATGCCTGGGTGCCCGTCGGCTTGATCGCTTCCAGCGGCAGGACCTTATCGGCCGGCATGGCGCCGCCGACGATCATGCGGTCGTAATGCGTGTAGGTGAGGCTGACGAGACCGGGCTGGAACAGCCCCGCGACGTGGAAATTGTGGCGCAGCTCGTCGGTTCCCATCGCCGCGGCCGCTGTCGGGTCGATGGCGAAGCGCGAGGAGAATTCGGTGTGCTTTTGATCCATCATCTTGCTCGAATGATCATCCGGTCGATGCCGCCGCCACCGACTTCGCGTAATAGGCCTGCCGTGCCTGCAGGCGCTCGCGGTAGCGCTGCTGGCTGGCGGTGAGATGCGCCCGCATCGCCTCGCGCGCGGCATTGGCATCGCCGGCCGAGATCGCGTTGAGGATCACCAGATGCTCGCGCTGCAGGCCGCGCTGGTACTCGTCCGACTGGACCAGTTCCGTCGACCAGGGCGAGGTCACATCGCAGGGAATGGCGCGGCGGCCGAGCACGTCGAGCATCTCGACATAGAACGGATTGTTGGTGGCGCTGGCGATCGCCCGGTGGAAGGCGAGGTCGGCCGGACCGGTCGGCTGGCTGTCGAGCAAAAGCCGCTCAAACTCGAAGAAGGCCTCCTGGATCGCCGCCTCCTGCGCCGCGTTGCGGCGGATGGCGGCAAGGCCTGCCGATTCGATCTCTATCGCCAGCCGCACTTCGAGCACGTTGAGCGCGATGGAATCCTTGGCTCCCATGTCCGCGGCTAAAACGCCGAGCGTGGTGGAGATGTGCTCGGTCACGAAGACGCCGGCGCCCTGGCGCGCCTCGACAAGGCCGTCTGCGGCGAGCTTGGCCAGCGCCTCGCGGATGACTGTGCGGCTGACGCCGAAAGTTTCCGTCAGCTGGCCCTCGGTCGGCAGCTTGTGCCCGGGCGGGATCTCGCCCGCCAGAAGCTGCTTGCGGATCGCCGCGACCACCGTTTCCGACAGCTTCGGCTTCCGTTCGACCCTGAGATCCGTTGTGGTATCGGCCACGCCGCACTCCCTATTTGAACACGCCCCTATTTGAATACACTTGGCAGCCACAGCGAGATCGCGGGAATATACGTAACCAGTCCCAGAACCACGATACCCGCGCCGTAGAACGGCCAGATCGAGCGCATGGCTTCCCAGACCGTGATCTTGCCGACGGCGCAGGCGACGAACTGCACCGTGCCGACCGGCGGCGTGTTGAGCCCGATGCCGAGATTGAGGATGGTGATGACGCCGAAATGCACCGGATCGACGCCGTAGTGCTGGACCAGCGGCAGGAAGATCGGCGTGCAGATGATGATCATCGGACCCATGTCCATGAAGGTGCCGAGAAGCAGCATGAGCACGTTGAGCAGAAGCAGCACCACCAGCGGATCGGTGGAGATGGCGTTCATGCCGGCGATCAGGAGCACCGGCACCTTGAGATAGGCCATCAGCCAGCTGAACGACGCCGCCATGCCGATGATCAGCAGCACCATCGAGGTCGTGCGCACCGCGCCCAGCGTGGCGTGGACGAAGTCGTTCCAGCGCATCGAGCGGTAGACGAAGACCGTCACAGCCAGGGCGTAGAGGATGGCGATGCACGAGCTTTCGGTCGCCGTGAAGATGCCGGAGCGAACGCCGCCGAAGATGATGCCGACCAGGAGCAGGCCGGGGATGGCGATCAGCGCCAGCTGCCCGACGCGGGCAAAACCCGGGAAGGTCTCGACCGGATAGCCGCGCTTGCGGGCGACGAGATAGGCGGTGACCATCAGAGAGGCGGCGAACAAAAGCCCCGGCAGGATGCCGGCGGTGAACAGGTCGGCGATCGAGATCTTGCCGCCGCCGGCGATGGAATAGATGATCATGTTCTGCGACGGCGGCAGGAGCAGCGCGATCAGCGCCGCCATCGAGGTGACGTTGACGGCGTAGTCGGCGCCGTAGCCGCGCGCCTTCATCTGCGGGATCATCAGTCCGCCGACGGCGGCCGCTTCCGCCACGGCCGAGCCGGAGATGCCGCCGAACAGCGTGCCGGCGATGATGTTGACCTGGCCCAGCCCGCCGCGCACATGGCCGACCAGCGAGCCGGCAAAGGAAACGATGCGCTGCGCGATGCCGCCGCGCACCATCAGGTCGCCGGCATAGATGAAGAACGGGATCGCCATCAGCGAGAACACGCTCATGCCGGACTTCAATTGCTGAAACACGACCAGCGGCGGCAGGCCGAGATAGAGCACCGCGGCGAAGGACGCGGCACCCAGGCAGAAGGCGATCGGCGTGCCGGCGAGCATCAAAAGCGTGAAGACGCCGAACAGTATCCAGAGCTCCATCTAGGCCTCCTGCACCGCCGGCATCTCGGGGACATCCTCGAGATTGAGGTCCTTGTCGACATCGACGCCCGACCAGCGCAGCGCAATCCGTTCAACTGAAAACAAGCAGATCAGCACACCGCCGGTGACCAGCGGCAGATAGTCGAAGCCGCCCGGCAATTCGAGCGCGGGGATGATGGTGTGCCAGGTGAGCCCGACCAGCTTGCAGCCGTACCAGACCATGCCGATGCCGAAGGCTAAAGCGATCAGGTCGGAGAGCGTGCGCAACACCCCTTTGCTGCCTTTCGGCAGGATATAGACCAGCACGTCGAAGCCCATATGGTAGTTCTCGCGCACGCCGACCGCGGCGCCGAGGAAGATGAACCAGTTCATCAGCATGATGGCGCTGGTCTCGGTCCAGCTCGGCGAGCTGTTGAGCACGAAGCGGAAGAACACCTGGTAGGCGACCAAAGCGGTCATGGCGACCAGCCCGAAGCCCGCGAGATAAAGCGCTCCGTCGCAGATCCGCGACAGCACGATGCTGAAGCGTGGGGTCGCTTCGCCTGCCTTTGTTGTTGTCGCCATCCGATCCCTCCCGATCTTCAGCCGGCCAAGAAATGCGGGACGGACGCACGGCCCGCCCCGCAAATCGCCTTACTTGGTTGCCTGGATGCGCGCCGCGAGGTCTTTGAGCTCGGGCGTCGACAGGTATTTGTCGTAGACCGGCTTCATGGCGTCGATCAGCGGCTGCTTGTCGATCTCGCTGACCTTGACGCCGGCCTTCTCGACGATGTCGCGCGACTTCTTCTCCTGCGCGTCCCAGAGCTCTCGCATCTTGACGACGCTGTCCTCGGCGGCCTGGCGGACGATCGCCTGATCCTCCGGCGAGAGCTTGTCCCAGCTCGCCTTCGCCATCACCAGCACCTCCGGCACGATCTGGTGCTGGTCGATCGTGTAGTGCTTGGCGACCTCATAGTGCTTGGCGGATTCGAAGCTCGGCCAGTTGTTCTCGGCGCCGTCGATGACGCCGGTCTCCAGCGCCGAATAGACTTCGCCATAGGCCATCGGCGTGGCGTTCGCGCCGAGCGCGTTGACCATGTCGACGAACACGCCCGACTGGATGACGCGGAACTTCATGCCCTTGAGATCGGCGATCGAGGTGATGTCCTTCCTGGTGTTGTAGAAGGAGCGCGCGCCGGAATCGTAGAAGGCGAGGCCGACGAGGTCATGCGCCTCGAAGGCCTTGAGGATCTCGTCGCCGATCGGGCCGTCCATGACGTGCCGCATCTGCTCGACGGAGCGGAACATATAGGGCAGCGACGGCACCTGCGTCTCCGGCACGATGCCGTTGAACGGCCCCATCGAGACGCGGTTCAGGTCTATGACGCCGGTCTGCGTCTGCTCGATCGTGTCCTTCTCCTCGCCGAGCTGTGCCGAATGATAGACCTCGATCGAATAGCGGCCGTCGGTCCGCTGCTTGATCAGCTCGCCCATATATTTGACCGCCTCGACGGTCGGGTAGCCGTCCGGATGGGTGTCGGCCGAGCGCAGCACGGTCTCGGCGTTGGCAATACCGATGAGCAGCGAGCCGAAGGCCAATGTGGCTGCCGTCAATTTCGAAAAATGCAACATGACTTCCTCCCTTTGAAACCCTCGCGACCGGCTCAGAGCCGGTACGCCTTCTTGGCAAGCGTGTGGGCAAGCTCCCGCGCCAGCTCGTGCGCTTCCTCCTCGCGCAACCGATGTTCGGCGACGAGCCGTGCCAGGAAGGCACAGTCGACGCGGCGGGCGACATCGTGGCGCGCCGGAATCGAGGGAAAGGCGCGCGTATCGTCGTTGAAGCCGACGGTGTTGTAGAAGCCGGCCGTCTCGGTGGTCATCTCGCGGAAGCGGCACATGCCTTCCGGGCTGTCGTGGAACCACCAGGCCGGCCCGAGCCTGAGCGCCGGATAGACGCCGGCGAGCGGCGCCAGCTCGCGTGCGTAGCTCGTTTCGTCCAGCGTGAACAGGATGACTGTGAGGTCGCGCTCCAGTCCGACGCAGTCGAGCAGCGGCTTCAGCGCCGCCACATAGTCGGTCCTGGTCGGGATATCGAAGCCCTTGTCGCGGCCGAATTTCTGGAAGATAGCCGGCGAATGATTGCGCCATGATCCCGGATGGATCTGCAGCACCAGGCGATCGTCACGGCTCATCTTTGCCATTTCGGTCAGCATCTGTGCGCGGAACAGTTTTCGCTCGCGCTCGTCTTCCGAGCCGCGGCGGATGCGGTTGAACAACTCCTCGGCCGCCGCGTCGGAGAGGTTGGCGGTCTCGGCGGTCGGATGGCCGTGGTCCGACGAGGTTGCGCCGAATTCCTTGAAATAGGCGCGGCGCTGGCGGTGCGCCTCGAGATAGCCGGCCCAGCTTCCGGTGTCGCATCCAGTGATTTCGCCCAACCGGTCGAGATTGGCCAGGAATCCTTCGAAGTCGGGATCGACCACCGCGTCCGGCCGGTAGGCGGTGACGACGCGACCCTTCCAGCCGCTGTCGCGGATCATCCGGTGCCATTTGAGGTCGTCGAGCGCGCCTTCGGTCGTCGCGATCACCTCGATGTTGAACCGCTCGAACAATGCCCGCGGCCGATAGTCGTCTTGGCTGAGCAGCGCCGCGATCGTGTCGTAATGGCGGTCGGCGGAGCTTGCATCGAGCGGCTCGTCGATGCCGAACAGATGCTCGAACACATGGTCGAGCCAGAGCCGGGTCGGCGTGCCGCGGAAGAGATGATAATGCTCGGCGAAGCGGCGCCAGATCGTCCTGCCGTCGGTCTCGACCGGGGCGCGATCGAGCGTCGGCACGCCGAGTTCCTCCAGCCGCACGCCCTGGCTGAACAGCATGCGGAAAATGTAATGGTCCGGCACGATCAGCAATTGCGCCGGATCGGGAAACGGCTCGTTGAGCGCATACCAGCGCGGATCCGTGTGACCGTGCGGACTGACGATCGGCAGGTCTTTCACCCCCGCATGGAGCGAGCGAGCCAGCGTTCGCGTTTCCGGCGCGAACAGCAGGTCCGGATCGGTCAGTGTTGCCACTTGGCTTCCTCCCAGGTTGGCTTATTGGTAGATCGGCCGGAGATAATGTCAACATACAAAAATCATCTGGTTGTATGATGACTTTGCATAGATTCCGGCCATTGTACGGGGCAGCGACGGGTGCTACGCCGCAGCCGTCCGTTCCTGCCCGGGTTGGATGCCCCGATCGGAGACTTCAAATGCCAATGAACAGCCGTCTTTCGAACGCCACGATCGCGAAACTGCCGGGCGCCATTGTCATACCGCGCTACGATCGCAACGCCGTGACGCCCGGCATCGTCCATCTCGGCGTCGGCGCCTTTCACCGCGCTCACCAGGCGGCCTATGTCGACGCCTGCCTGGCGGATGGCGGGAGGGATTGGGGCATCGTCGGCGTCTCGCTGCGCAGCCCCGACACGCGCGATGCGCTGGCGCCGCAGGACGGGCTCTACACGCTGGCGGTAAGAGACAGCGCCGGCGAGCAGCTTGAGGTCGTCGGCTCGATCCTGTCGCTGCTGGTGGCGCCGGAAGACCCCGACGCGGTGCTCGCCGCACTGACCGATCCGCGCATCCGCATCGTCACGCTGACCATCACCGAAAAGGCATATCTTCGAGCCGCCGATGGCGCGCTGGACGAGGCCCATCCCGACATCGTGCACGATCTGGCGAACCCGGGATCGCCGAGGACGGCGCATGGTTTTCTCGCCGAGGCGCTTGCGCGCCGCCGCGCAGCCGACACGCCGCCCTTCACCGTGCTTTGCTGCGACAATCTCCCGGCCAACGGCGCGACGCTGCACCGGCTGCTGGTCGAATTCGCGAAGCTGCGCGACTCACGGCTCGCCCGAGAGGGCGATGCCGATCTTGGGCATCACATAGCCGAGGAAGTAGCCTTCCCGTCGAGCATGGTCGACCGCATCGTGCCGGCGACCACCGATGCCGACCGCGCGCGCGTCGCGGGCGAACTCGGCCTCGAGGATGCCTGGCCGGTCATGACCGAGCCGTTCCGCCAATGGGTGATCGAGGATCGCTTCCCGGCCGGACGGCCGGCCTGGGAGAAATTCGGCGTCACCATGGTCGAGGATGTCGGTCCCTTCGAAGATATGAAGCTGAGGCTGCTCAACGGCGCCCATTCGGGCATAGCCTATCTCGGCCTGCTCAGCGGCCATGCGACCGTCGATCGCGCGTTTGCCGATCCGGCGATCCGGCAATTCGTCGACGCGTTGTGGGCCGAAGCCATCCCGACGCTGCCGGAGAACGCCGGACTCGACACGACCGCCTACACGGGCGAGCTCGCCGAGCGCTTTTCGAACACGGCGCTTGCCCACCGCACCGCGCAGATCGCCAATGACGGCAGCCAGAAGCTGCCGCAGCGCATCATCGCGTCGGCCCTGGAGTGCCTGGAGGCCGGCACGGAGCTGGTCCATCTGACACTGGTGGTGGCCGCCTGGATCGCTGCCTGCGCGGCACGGGGAAAGGCCTTGCCGGAGGGCCATTTCACCGATCCGCTCGATGCCGCGTTGACCACGCTTTTGGGCCAGCAACTGCCGGCGAACGAAACGGTTGTGGAGGTGTTTGAGCTAGCCGGCTTCGCCAAGGACCACGCCGAACGCCAGACGTTGATCGAACTCGTGGCCGTGCATCTCGTCCACTTGCGGCGGGAGGGTCCGGTGCTGGCATTCGCCGCGCTCGGCATAGACAGCCGATAACGCTCGCGCCTATTTGCCTGCGGACCCGTTCACGACCTGGCGCGGCGCGGACTGTCCATCAAACCGGGCAAACAAAAAAGCGGGGCAAGCCCCGCCTTTTCAATCCATTGTTAGAAGCCGTCGTCAGGCCGGCAGCAGCGCGCCTTCCAGCGTGGTGAGCTGGCTGAGGAACTGCTCAGCCTTGGCGCGGCTCTCGTCGTCCTTGGCGTCGGCCGCGTCTTCCCTGGCCTCCTGGATGCGGCGGGCGAGATCGGCGCGGTCGATATCGCCGACGGCCACCGCCGATTCGGCCAGCAGCGTGCAGCCCGAAGGCAGGATGTCGGCGAAGCCGCCGAACACGACGTAGCGCGCTTCCGCACCGGCCGCGGTCTTCACCGTGACGACGCCGGGCTTGATCATGGTCATGACCGGAGCGTGCTGCGCCAGCACGGTCATCTCGCCCTCGGCGCCCGGGATGACGACCGACTCGACCTGCTCGGAGACGAGCAGCCGTTCCGGCGAGACCAGTTCGAACTTGAAAGCTTCAGCCATGCGAATTTAGTGAGTAGGGAATAGTGAGTAGTCAGTAGTGACGAGTTATTAAAGCCCAAGCCACACTTGCTATTCTCTACTCACTACTCCCTACTCCCTATTCCCGTGATTAAGCCGCTTCAGCCGCCAGGCGCTGCGCCTTCTCGACCGCCTCCTCGATGCCGCCGACCATATAGAAGGCGGCTTCCGGCAGGTGGTCGTAGTCGCCGGCGCAGAGGCCCTTGAAGCCCTTGATGGTGTCGGCGAGATCGACCAGTTTGCCCGGCGAGCCGGTGAACACTTCGGCGACGAAGAACGGCTGCGACAGGAAGCGCTCGATCTTGCGGGCGCGGGCGACCGTCTGCTTGTCCTCTTCCGACAGCTCGTCCATGCCAAGGATGGCGATGATGTCCTGCAGCGACTTGTAGCGCTGCAGGATCGACTGCACCTGGCGGGCGACCTGGTAGTGCTCCTCGCCGACGACCATCGGGTCGAGCATGCGCGAGGTCGAGTCCAGCGGATCGACGGCCGGGTAGATGCCCTTTTCCGAGATCGCGCGGTTGAGCACGGTCGTGGCGTCGAGGTGGGCGAAGGAGGTCGCCGGCGCCGGGTCGGTCAGGTCGTCGGCCGGAACGTAGATGGCCTGCACCGAGGTGATCGAGCCCTTGGTCGTCGTCGTGATGCGCTCCTGCAGCGCGCCCATGTCGGTGGCCAGCGTCGGCTGGTAGCCCACGGCGGAGGGGATGCGGCCGAGCAGCGCCGACACTTCCGAGCCCGCCTGCGTGAAGCGGAAGATGTTGTCGACGAAGAACAGCACGTCCTGGCCCTGGTCGCGGAAATACTCGGCGACCGTGAGGCCGGTCAGGCCGACGCGGGCGCGCGCGCCCGGCGGCTCGTTCATCTGACCGTAGACGAGCGCGGCCTTGGAGCCGGCGCCGCCGCCCTTCTTGTTGACGCCCGACTCGATGAACTCGTGATAGAGATCGTTGCCTTCGCGGGTACGCTCGCCGACGCCGGCGAACACCGAGAAGCCGCCGTGGGCCTTGGCGACGTTGTTGATCAGTTCCTGGATCAGCACGGTCTTGCCGACGCCGGCGCCGCCGAACAGGCCGATCTTGCCGCCGCGGGCGTAAGGCGCCAGCAGGTCGAGAACCTTGATGCCGGTGACCAGGATCTGCGCTTCGGTCGACTGGTCGACATAGGCCGGAGCCGGTTGGTGGATGGCGCGCTGCTCGATGCCGTCGACCGGGCCTTCCTCGTCGACCGGCTCGCCGATGACGTTGATGATGCGGCCGAGCAGACCCGGACCGACCGGCACCGAGATCGGCGCGCCGGTGTCGAAGACGTCCTGGCCGCGGACGAGACCCTCGGTCGAGTCCATGGCGATGCAGCGCACGGTGTTCTCGCCGAGATGCTGGGCGACCTCGAGCACAAGGCGGTTGCCGACGTTCTGAGTTTCCAGCGCATTGAGAATGGCCGGCAGGTGGTCTTCGAACTGCACGTCGACGACGGCGCCGATGACCTGGCGGACCTTGCCGGCGGCGCCGACCCGCTTCGCCGCAACGCTGGCCGCCTTGGCCGGAGCCGCTGCCTTGGCCGGAGCGGCCGCCTTCTTGGCCGGAGCGGCCTTCGCGGCGGCTGCCGGAGCCTTTGCCGCCTTGGGGGCCGGTGCCGCCTTGGCGGCGGTCTTCGGGGTAGCTGCTTTCGCCATCGTCTTTGCCCTTTTCGTCTATCTGTTGCTCACGCCGTCCGCCGCGAGGTCGATGGCCTCGGCGGCGGGGCGCGCCTAGAGCGCCTCGGCGCCCGAAATGATTTCGATCAGTTCCTTGGTGATCTGCGCCTGCCGCTGGCGGTTGTAGGTGATCGACAGCTTGTTGATCATGTCGCCGGCGTTGCGCGTCGCGTTGTCCATGGCGCTCATCTTGGCGCCCATCTCGCCGGCCGCGTTCTCCAGCAGCGCCCGGAAGACCTGCACCGCGATGTTGCGCGGGATGAGGTCGGAGAGGATTTCGCCCGGCTCCGGCTCGTATTCGTAGACGGCGGTGGCGCCGTTGCTGGTTTCGGCAGCAGTCGAAGCCTGGGCCGCCGGGATGATCTGCTGCGCCGTCGGGATCTGGCTGATCACCGACTTGAACTGCGAATAGAACAGCGTGCAGACGTCGAAGCCGCCCTGGTTGAACAGGTTGATGACCTTGCGCGCGATCGCGTCGGCGTTGACGAAGCCCAGCGTCTTGACCTCGCGCAGGTCGACACGTTCGAGGATCAGCGAGGCATAGTCGCGGCGCAGGATGTCAAAACCCTTCTTGCCGACGCAGATGATCTTGACCTGCTTGCCGTCGGCGAGAAGCCTGCGGATGTGGTCGCGGGCAAGGCGCGCGATCTGCGAGTTGAAGCCGCCGCACAGGCCGCGCTCGGCAGTGCAGATGATGAGCAGCTGCACGTCGTCCCTGCCGGTGCCGGTCATCAGCGCCGGGGCATCGCCGCCGCCGCCGACTGCCTGGGTGATATTGGCCAGCACCACGCCCATCCGCTCGGAATAGGGCCTGGCGGCTTCCGCCGCTTCCTGCGCACGACGCAGCTTCGCCGCGGCGACCATCTGCATCGCCTTGGTGATCTTCTGCGTCGCCTTGACCGAGGCGATGCGGTTACGAAGGTCTTTTAACGAAGCCATGCTTCAAACCCGATCCCGTCCGGCTTCGTTCAAGCGAAGGTCTTGGCGAAGGCGTCGATCTCGGCCTTGAGATTGGCGCGCAGGTCGTCCGACAGCGCCTTCTCCTTGCGGATGCCGTCGAGCACGTCCTTGCCGGCCGAGCGCATGTGGCTGAGCAGGCCATGCTCGAACTTGCCGACCTGGTTGAGCGCCAGCTTGTCGAGATAGCCGTTGACGCCGGCGAAGATCACCGCGACTTGCTCCTCGACCTTGAGGGGCGAGAACTGCGGCTGCTTCAACAGCTCGGTCAGGCGCGAGCCGCGATTGAGCAGGCGCTGCGTGGCCGCATCGAGGTCGGAGCCGAACTGCGCGAAGGCCGCCATTTCGCGGTATTGCGCGAGCTCGCCCTTGATCGAGCCGGCGACCTGCTTCATCGCCTTGATCTGCGCCGAGGAGCCGACGCGCGACACCGAAAGGCCGACGTTCACCGCCGGGCGGATGCCCTGGAAGAAGAGGTTGGTTTCGAGGAATATCTGGCCGTCGGTGATCGAGATCACGTTGGTAGGAATGTAGGCCGACACGTCGTTGGCCTGCGTCTCGATGATCGGCAGCGCGGTCAGCGAGCCGTTGCCGTTGTCGTCGTTGAGCTTGGCGGCGCGCTCGAGCAGGCGCGAGTGCAGGTAGAAGACGTCGCCCGGATAGGCCTCGCGGCCCGGCGGGCGGCGCAGCAGCAGCGACATCTGGCGATAGGCGACGGCCTGCTTCGACAGATCGTCATAGCTGATCAGCGCATGCATGCCGTTGTCGCGGAAATATTCGCCCATCGTGCAGCCGGCGAACGGCGCCAGGAACTGCATCGGCGCCGGGTCGGACGCGGTGGCGGCGATGATGATGGAGTAGTCGAGCGCGCCGCGCTCCTCCAGCACCTTGACGAACTGCGCGACGGTCGAGCGCTTCTGGCCGACGGCGACATAGACGCAGTAGAGCTTCTCCTTCTCCGGGCCGTTGTCGTGCACCGATTTCTGGTTCAGCATCGTGTCGAGGATGATGGCGGTCTTGCCGGTCTGGCGGTCGCCGATGACCAGCTCGCGCTGGCCGCGGCCGACCGGGATCAGCGCGTCGATGGCCTTGAGGCCGGTCGACATCGGCTCATGCACCGACTTGCGCGGAATGATGCCGGGCGCCTTGACGTCGACGCGCTTGCGTTCGGTCGCCTTGATCGGGCCCTTGCCGTCGATCGGATTGCCGAGCGCGTCGACCACGCGGCCGAGCAGGCCGGGACCGACAGGAACGTCAACGATGGCGCCGGTGCGCTTGACGGTATCGCCTTCCTTGATGTCGCGGTCGTTGCCGAAGATGACGACGCCGACATTGTCGGCTTCGAGGTTCAGCGCCATGCCGCGGATGCCGCCCGGGAATTCGACCATCTCGCCGGCCTGGACATTGTCGAGGCCGTAGACGCGGGCGATGCCGTCACCGACGGACAGAACCTGACCGACTTCGGAGACCTCGGCCTCCTTGCCGAAATTCTTGATCTGGTCTTTCAGAATTGCGGAAATTTCCGCGGCGCGGATGTCCATCAGCCGACCTCTTTCAGTGCAAGCTTGAGCGAATTGAGTTTGGTTTTAAGCGACGTATCGATCTGGCGCGAGCCCATCTTGACGATCAGCCCGCCGAGCAGCGACGGGTCGACCGTCACGGCGATGGCCACGTCCTTGCCGGCGAGGCTCTTCAGGGCCGCCTTGAGCTCGGTCTGCTGCGCGACCGTCAGCGCATGCGCCGAGGTGACCTCGGCGGACGCCTCGCCGCGATGGTCGGCGGCGATCTGGCGGAACGCCTTGATCATGCCGGGCACGGCGAACAGGCGGCGGTTGCGGGCGACGACGCGCAGGAAGTTGCCGACGAGACCGGTAATCTTGGCCTTGTCGGCGATCGCGGCGATTGCCTTCGCCTGATCCTCGCTGGAGAACACCGGGCTGTTGACCAGCCGGGCAAGGTCGGCGCTGCCGTTGAGCATCGTCTCGAAATCGTTGAGGTCGGCCTCGACCTTGGCGACCGAATTTTCCTGCAGCGCGAGCTCGAACAGCGAGCTTGCATAGCGTTCTGCGACAGCTGAGATTGGCGATGACGATTGGGCCACGGACCGTCTTTTCTCTTGTATGACAGGCCGCAGATTGTTGGCGCGAGCAAAAACTCTGGCTAAATCTTTGACCTTACTGCGATTTTTCCAAGCACGGAGGCGCGGCTTCCGCTATCCCCGGCCGAAAGTCGATTGCCGTCTAGCACAGGCCTTTTAAGACCGCAATGCATCGTCCGGCATGGTTTCAGGCACTTTTGTCGCATCAGGCTGCGAAGGCCAAGCTCAAGCGCCGGATTAGTCGCGAATTCACGGCACGAAGCCGAAGGCGAAGGCCAGCGGCAGCGCCGCCAGCGCCAGTTCAACCACGATGGAGGCCCAGTTGAAAGGGGTGTTGGCGCCGTCCGACATCATCGACAAGAGCCGGCCGAAAGCGGTGAACAGCCAGGAGAAGCCGAGCGCCATGTAAAGCAGCGGCTGCGCCAACAGGATGCAGCAGAGGCTGACGCCGAGATAGAAGCCCGACATGCGGCCGCGCCCTTCGGCGATCGCTGCAGCCTTCTCCGGCTTCGCCTGCAGGCGCAGAATGCGGAAGGCGAGGTTCGGCGCCAGGAACAGCACGAGGCCGATGAGCAAGGTGACGACAGCGCTCGACCATGCCAGCCACTCACCCTGGCTCGCCGGCCAAGGAAACGCGAATTCCATCTTTCCCCCTCGTAAATTCTTGTTTGGAATTGCCGACATTCTAGCTGAGGAAAAACCGCGCGCCAGATGGCGGCCGGCACTTTAGGAATCGCGCATCAGGATGAGCGCCCAATCGGGATAGCGCCCAATCAGGATAGTGCGAAGTCGATCGCGGCCTCGGCATGAATGCGCGTGGTATCGAACACCGGGATATCGAAATCGTCCTGACCGATGAGCATCGTGATCTCGGTACAGCCCATGATGAGGCCGTCGATCTTTTCGTCGCGCCGCATGCGGCCGACCTCCTCGACATAGGCGGCTTTCGAATCGCCGTTGACGACGCCTTGGCAGAGCTCGTCGTAGATCACCCTATGCACCATGTCGCGGCCGGCCTGATCGGGCACCACCGGCTGCAGCTCGTATTTGTCGGCGAGCCTGCCCTTGTAGAAATCCTGCTCCATAGTGAAGCGCGTCGCCAGTAGCGCCGGACGCCGCACGCCCGCTTCCACGACGGCGCGCGCCGTGGCGTCGGCGATGTGGATGAGCGGGATCGACACCGCCGCCTGCACCTCGTCAGCCAGCTTGTGCATGGTGTTGGTGCAGATCACCAGGCCTTCCGCACCGGCCGCCTCCAATCCGCGTGCGGCTTCCACAAGAAGAGCGCCGGCGCCTTCCCAGTCGCCCGCATGCTGTCGCTCTGCGATCTCCGCGAAATCGAACGACCACAGGAGCAGCTTGGCCGAATGCAGGCCGCCCAGCCGCTCGCGCACGATCTCGTTGAGCAGGCGGTAATAGATCACCGTCGATTCCCAACTCATGCCGCCGATAAGGCCCAGGGTTTTCATATATACGAATGCTCCAGCCTCGAAGAGGTGTCTCACAGAAAGCTCTGCGGGTCGATGTCGACCTGTACGCGCACCGAGCCGCGCAGTTTTGGCCCATCGGCCAGCACAGCCCGGATAAAACCCTGCATGTCGGCGCGCCTCTCGCCTTGCACCAACAAGCGAAAGCGGTGGCGGCCGCCGATCAGCGACAGCGGCGCTTCGGCCGGTCCGAGCACGAAGAGATCGGAAGCCTGTGGAGCCGCACGACGCAGGCCCCGCGCATGGCCTTCAGCCTCGCCCCGAGTCGCGGCACTGACGATGATGCCGGCGAGCCGGCCGAAAGGTGGCAATGCCGCCCGCTCGCGCTCGGCGATCTCGCGCTCATAAAAGGCTTCCGAATCACCGGAGACGATCGCCCGCATCACCGGATGGTCCGGCTGGTAGGTCTGCAGCAGGCCGAGGCTTTTCTTGCCGGTGCGGCCGGCGCGGCCCGTCACCTGGCTGAGCAGCTGGAAGGTGCGCTCGGCGGCGCGCGGGTCGCCGTTGGCGAGACCGAGATCGGCATCGACCACGCCGACCAGCGTCATGCCGGGAAAATTGTGACCCTTGGCGACGAGCTGCGTGCCGATGACGATATCGGCCTCGCCATTGGCGACGGCTTCCAGTTCGAGCCTCAGCCGGCGCACGCCGCCCAGAAGGTCGGACGACAGCACGATGGTTCGCGCCTCAGGGAACTGCGCCACCACCTCCTCGGCGATGCGCTCGACACCCGGCCCGCACGCGACCAGATGATCGAGCGTGCCGCATTCCGGGCAGGCCTCCGGCCGCCGCTCATTGTGGCCGCAGTGATGGCAGACAAGCTGGCCGCGAAAGCGGTGCTCGACCAGCCAGGCCGAGCAGACCGGGCAGCCGAAGCGATGGCCGCAGACGCGGCAGAGCGTCAGCGGCGCATAGCCGCGCCGGTTGAGGAAGAGCAGCGACTGCTCTTGTCTCTCCAGCGTGCGCTGCATCTGCTCCAACAGGATCGGCGACAGGAAGCCGCCGCGCGCCGGTGGCGCGCGCCGCATATCGATCGATTTCAAGTCTGGAAGTGCCGCCTCGGCGAAGCGCGACGAGAGCACGGCCCTGTCGTAGCGACCCTGGCTGGCGTTGACCCGGCTCTCGACCGACGGCGTCGCCGAGGCGAGCACGACCGGAAAGCCGCCGATATGGCCGCGCACCACCGCCATGTCGCGCGCATTGTAGAAGACGCGGTCCTCCTGCTTGTAGGCCGGGTCGTGCTCCTCGTCGACGACGATCAGGCCGAGTTCCTTGAACGGCAGGAACAGCGCCGAGCGCGCGCCGGCGACGACGCGCACGCCGCCCTCCGCCACCTGCCGCCAGACGCGTTCGCGCATCCTGGGCGGCAGGTCCGAATGCCACTCCGCCGGCTTGGCGCCGAAGCGGTCCTGGAAGCGTTCGAGGAAGGCATGCGTCAGCGCGATTTCCGGCAGCAGGATCAGCACCTGCTTTCCGTTCTCGAGCGCCGCTGCCACCGCCTCGAAGTAGACTTCCGTTTTGCCCGATCCGGTGACGCCGTCGAGCAGGGTGACGTTGAACACGTCGGCTGCGATGGCGGCGCGCAGTTTTTCGGCGGCCGCCTTCTGGTCCGGCATCAGTTCTGGCACGGCATGACCGGGATCGGGCGCCGCCACCACGGGCCGTGGCGGAATCATCACCGTCTCGAACACGCCTTGCGCCCTCAAGCCGTCGATGACGGTCGAGGACACGCCCGCCGCATGCGCCAGCCCGGAGCGCGTCCAGGCCAACCCGCCCTCGGCCGTTTCCAGCACGCGCCGCCGCGCGTCGGTCAGTCGGTCGGGCTCCGCGAGGGTACGCTGCAACCCTTCGATCCAGGGCTCCGGGTCGAAGGCTTCCGGCGCCCTCAGCAGCATGCGCGCCACCATGCCAGGGGCCGACAGCGTGTATTGCGCGATCCAGTCGACAAAGCGGCGCATCGCCTTATCGATCGGCGGGCAATCGAAGACCTCCTCGATCGGCCGCAGCTTCTTCGGATCGACAGTTTCGACGACGCCGTCCCAGACGATCCCTGCGACCTGCCTGGGTCCGAGCGGCACCCGCACGATCGAGCCCGGCACCACGCGCATGCCCGGCGGTACGGCATAGGTGTAGGGCCGTTCGGCCGGCATCGGCACCAGCACCGGTGCGGCCGCGACAAGGGGCGAATCTTCCATCATCAGGCGTGACCTTGCCCCGACTTTGCTCTAGATCAAAGAGTGACCCTCGAACGTGCCGGACCGGCACCAGGAAATTCCCAAGGAGACCGCCATGAAGTTTTTTGTCGACACCGCCGACATCAAGGAGATCAAGGAACTGAACGACCTGGGGCTGCTCGATGGCGTCACCACCAACCCGTCGTTGATCCTGAAATCGGGCGGCAAGATCTCCGAGGTGACCAAGCAGATCTGCGATATCGTCGAAGGCCCGGTCTCGGCCGAGGTCGTGGCCACCGAGTTCAAGGACATGATGGCCGAGGCCGAAGTTTTGGCCAAGATCGCGCCCAATGTCGCCATCAAGGTGCCGCTGACTCTGGATGGGCTGAAGGCCTGCAAGACGATCCGCACCGAGATGAACCGCATGGTCAACGTCACCCTCTGCTTCTCGGCCAACCAGGCACTGCTCGCCGCCAAGGCCGGCGCCTCCTTCATCTCGCCTTTTGTCGGCCGCATCGACGACACCGGCTCGGACGGCATGGAGCTGATCTCGGAAATCCGCACCATCTACGACAATTACGATTTCAAGACCGAGATCCTGACGGCTTCGGTGCGCACGGTGAACCACGTCAAGCAGGCGGCCTTGATCGGCGCCGATATCGTGACGGCGCCGCCTGCGACGCTGAAGGCGCTGGTCAATCATCCGCTCACCGACAAGGGCCTCGCCGCCTTCCTCGCCGACTGGGCCAAAACCGGCCAGAAGATCGGCTGATGCCTGGGCATTGATGCCTGGGCATCGCGAATAAAAGAGGCCGGGCGACCGGCCTTTTTTGTAGATACAAGCGGTGTGCGAAGGTGTGCTTGAGATTCAGGTCAGGCCGAGCCGAAAATGGCGATTTTCGAGAACCGGAGCGGAGCGTACTTAAAGTACCTGAGCACCGGCCTACGCCGGCCATAGCCTTAATTTAGCTACCACGCCATTCACAAATGCTTCGGCCGGCGAAGGCCGGAAGCGCAGAAAACACCTTCAGATGGCCGTAGGAGTAGAGTTTCCAAACGGGCTCTCAGGCCTTCTTGCCGTGCTTGGCCAAGTCCTGGGCGATCGCCAGCCTGAGCAGATCGGCGAGCTCGCGGGCGGCGCGGTTCTCGGCGTCGATCTGCGCCCGGTAGGCCGCGAACTCCTGGCGCGGCCGGTCGAAGGACGACGGGATCGAGCGTTTGCCGACCGCGACCACCGTGCCGGTTGCGGTATCCCTGAGCACATAATTGGCGGTGAGCGTCACGGTGCCCGCCGTCGGCTCGTCCTCTTCGGTCTGCACCTGAACGATGGCCGCCGACTCGATCAGCTCGGTGACGCCGAGGTCGAGCGTATAGGCAGGCGATGCCGGCTCGCCCGAGCCCTGGCCGAAAGCGAAGATCAGATTGTTGCGCACCTGCTGGCCGTAGCGCGTGCCGACCGGCTTGATCGAGATCGATGCCAGCTCGGCGGCGGCGCCGACCTGCGAGCCGACGGTGAGCGGCGCGCTGGAATAGAGCGGCCGCACCGTGCAGGCCGAGACCAAGGCTAGCGAGGCGACCAGGCCGCAGAGAGCCGCGCGGCGCAGCGAATGCGCCGCCTGTGACTTTTCCGGATCAGGCAACGACATTGACGATCCTCTGCGGGACGATGATCACCTTGCGCGGGGCCTTACCATCGAGCGCTTTTTGCACGAAGTCGAGAGCCAGCACCGCTTTTTCGACGGCACCTTGATCCGCGTCGCGGGCAATTGTCAAATCCCCGCGCTTCTTGCCGTTGACCTGCACAGGCAGCACGATCTCGTTGTCGACGACGAGACCCGGATCGTAGACCGGCCACGGTCGTTCAGCGACCATGTCGGTGCCGCCCAGCGCCTCCCAGCATTCCTCGGCCAGATGCGGCATCACCGGCGCGATCACCTGCACCAGGATCTCCACGGCCTCGCGGCAGGCGCTTTTCAGGGCCGCGTCGGCCTTGCCTTCGGCGACGTCGTTGAGCGGCGTGGCCAGCGCGTTGGCAAGCTCGTAGATGCGCGCGATCGCCCGGTTGAAGCCGAGCTTCTCGATGTCCTCGCCGATCGCCTTCAGGATCTTGTGCGCAGCCTTGGAAACGGCGCCCGCCTCGCCATCCTTCGCCGCCGCTGGCTTCACATCAATGAGCGATTCGGCCGCGATCTGCACCAGGCGCCAGACGCGCTGGACGAAGCGGTGCGCGCCGGCCGCGCCCTCGTCGGTCCATTCGACGTCGCGCTCGGGCGGCGAATCCGACAGCATGAACCAGCGCGCGGTGTCGGCGCCGTAGCCGTCGGTGATCTCTTCCGGGCTCACCGTGTTCTTCTTCGACTTCGACATCTTCTCGAGCGCGCCGATCGACGCCTCCTCGCCGGTCGCGATCTCGATGGCGCGGCGCTTGCCGCCCACATCCTCGATCCTGACCTCGCCCGGCGACAGCCAGCGCCCGTTGGTCGACGGGCCGCCGACGCGGTAGGTCTCGTGCACGACCATGCCTTGCGTGAACAGGCCCTTGAACGGCTCGGCGAGATTGAGATGACCGGTCTCGCGCATGGCGCGGGTAAAGAAGCGCGAATAGAGCAGATGCAGGATCGCGTGCTCGATGCCGCCGATATACTGGTCGACCGCCAGCCATTCGTCGGCCGCCTTCGGCTCGGTCGGCTCGTTGGCCCAGGGCGCCGTGAAGCGCGCGAAATACCAAGACGAATCGACGAAGGTGTCCATCGTGTCGGTCTCGCGCCGCGCGTCGCGGCCGCATTGCGGGCACTTCACATGCCGCCAGGTCGGGTGGCGGTCGAGCGGATTGCCGGGACGGTCGAACTCGATGTCGTCGGGCAGCCTGACCGGCAGGGCGGCCTTCGGCACAGGCACCACGCCGCAAGCTTCGCAGTGGATCATGGGGATCGGGCAGCCCCAATAGCGCTGGCGCGAAATGCCCCAGTCGCGCAGGCGGAAATTCACCTTGCGCTCCGCCATCGGCCGCCCGCCGATCGTCTTCTGTTCGAGCAGCTTTGCCACTTCGTCGAAGGCCTGCTCGGGCTTCATGCCGTCGAGGAAGCGCGAATTGATCATCACGCCCTCGCCGTCATAAGCCTCCTCGATGATCTGGAAGCTTCCTTGATTTTCGCCCTCCGGCATCACCACCGGGATAACCGGCAGGCCGTATTTGTTGGCGAAGTCGAGGTCGCGCTGGTCGCCGGACGGGCAGCCGAAGATGGCCCCGGTGCCGTATTCCATCAGCACGAAATTGGCGACATAGACCGGCAGCGTCCAGCTGTCGTCGAACGGATGGACGACGCGGATGCCGGTGTCGAAGCCCTTTTTCTCGGCCGTCTCGAGCGCGGCCACCGAGGTGCCCATATGGCGGACCTCGTCGATGAACTTGGCCAGCGCCGGATTGTTTTCGGCGGCCTTCCTGGCCAGCGGGTGATCGGCGGCGACCGCCATGAAGGAAGCGCCGAAGATGGTGTCCGGCCTGGTCGTGTAGACCTCCAGCTCGTGCATCTCGCCGACCGGTGCGGCCAGCGGCCAGCGGATCAGCAGCCCATCCGAGCGGCCGATCCAGTTGTGCTGCATCAGCTTGACCTTTTCCGGCCATTCCTCGAGCAGGTTGAGCGACTCCAAGAGGTCCTGCGCGAAATCGGTAATCTTGAAGAACCACTGCGTCAGCTCGCGCTGCTCGACCAGCGCGCCCGAGCGCCAGCCGCGGCCGTCGATGACCTGCTCGTTGGCGAGCACCGTCATGTCCTCCGGGTCCCAGTTGACCTTGGAGGATTTGCGCGTCACCAGCCCCTTCTCGACGAAGTCGAGGAACAGCATCTGCTGGCGGTGGTAGTAGTCGACGTCGCAGGTCGCGAACTCGCGTGCCCAGTCGAGCGACAGGCCCATCATCTTGAGCTGCTCGCGCATGACGGCGATGTTCTCATAGGTCCAGTCCTTGGGATGGACCTTGTTCTGCATCGCCGCGTTCTCGGCCGGCATGCCGAAGGCGTCCCAGCCCATCGGATGCAGAACGTTAAAACCCTTGGCCCGCTTGTAGCGCGCCACCACGTCACCCATCGTATAGTTGCGGGTGTGGCCGATATGGATCTTCCCCGACGGATAGGGGAACATCTCAAGCACGTAGTATTTCGGCTTCGGGTCGTCGTTCCTGGCCTCGAACAGCTTCTTTTCGGCCCAGGCCTTCTGCCATTTGGGCTCTGACGTGCGCGGATTGTATCGTTCGGTTGCCATCGGATGTTTTTCACTTAAAAGCGGGTGCACGGCACCGGACAAGGCCGGCGGCCGAGAAATGTCGTCGCGGTGTTCACCATGGATTGCCGGACCCGTCAACTGTGGCGATCCGGCGTTGGCGCTAAACTATAGGCAGGATATGGGCGTGACGAGTGCCGTCGAACAGCTTCTCGCGGTCAAGGCGAAGATCGCGAATGCCGAGGGCGAGGCCAAGCGCGACCCCGGTGCCGTCACGCTGGTCGCGGTGTCGAAGACCTTTGCGGCCGAAGACATTCGCCCTGTGATCGAGGCCGGCCAGCGCGTTTTCGGCGAGAACCGCGTGCAGGAAGCCCAAGGGAAATGGCCGGCATTGAGAGAAGCATTTCCCGACATCGAATTGCATCTGATCGGTCCGCTGCAGTCCAACAAGGCGAAGGAAGCGGTGGCGCTTTTCGACGTCATCGAGACGGTCGACCGCGAGAAGATCGCCGCCGAGCTTGCCAACGAGACCGCCAGGCAAGGCCGAGCGCCAAAACTCTATGTCCAGGTCAACACCGGCTCCGAGCCGCAAAAGGCAGGCATCGAGCCGCGCGAGGCCGTCGCCTTCGTCAAGCGTTGCCGCGAGGTGCACGGCCTCGCCATCGAAGGCCTGATGTGCATTCCGCCGGCGGACGAGAATCCCGGCCCGCATTTCGCGCTTTTGGAAAAGATCGCCCGCGAGGCCGGCGTCGCAAAGCTCTCGATGGGCATGTCCGGCGACTACGAGACCGCGATCGCCTTCGGCGCCACCAGCGTCAGGGTCGGCTCGGCGATCTTCGGCAGCCGGGCCTAGGCAGCCCCGGGAAAAGTGCGCAGCGGTTTTCCTTCCGCTATCGTGAAAACCAATGATGAAAGCAGGCGCGTCATACCACCGCATTGTCGCGCTGGATCACCTCACTAGGTGCGGGTGAAGGAACGAGCGCGTGGCTCCTTTCAAGTCAAAGGAGGCTCCGATGACCGTCACACGCGACGACCGGGAAATCACACAGGACCGGCAAGTCTCCCGCGGACTGCATCGATGGGTCTACTTCGCCATGGTGGGGCTTGCTGCCTGCTACGCGCTGTCGGCCTGGATCGGCTTCGCCGGCGGCTATGACGAATATCTGCTTTCCGTCGTCACAGGCTTCATCGTGATGGCGGTGGCGCTGCCGGCCATCGCCGGTCACGTCTGGCGCCATCACCGGATCGGCCGCCCCGGCAAGGCCAAAGCTTTTCCTGACTGGATCGCAGGCGAGTTCGACACCGGCGAGCATCCGGTGAAATCCAGCACCGCGACGATCGAAATTCTCCTGCCGCTTGCCGCCGTCGCATTCGGCATGACGGCATTCGCGATCCTCGCCCTAGTGGAAAGCTGAGCAATCCTAGGCAGACGCTTGGTCACGATCTCGTTACCCACCCTGCCAGCGGGCGAATTCGCTGCGCCGTCGCTTGAAACGAAACGGCCCGTTCCTATTTCCCCCATGTCATTCAGACAAACGTGTCGTTCAATCCTTCTCTCGGGAAATTTCACCATGCGCTACAACCAGCTTGGCAATACCGGTCTGTTCGTCTCCGAGCTCTGCCTCGGCACCATGACCTTCGGCGCCGCCGGCGAGAATGCCCAATGGGGCCTCATCGCCAGCCTCGACCAGAAAGGCGTCAACGAGATCGTCGGCCGCTCGATCGCCGCCGGCGTCAATTTCTTCGACACCGCGGACGTCTATTCCTTCGGCCAGTCCGAGCGGCTGCTCGGTCAGTCGTTGAAGGATCTGGGCGTCAAGCGTTCGGACGTCGTCATCGCCACCAAGGTGCACGGCGTCATGGGCGAAGGCCCCAACCAGCGCGGCTCCTCGCGCGGCCATATCATGGATTCGATCGACGGCAGCCTCGAGCGGCTGCAGACCGACCATATCGATCTCTACCAGCTGCACGGCACCGATCCGGTGGCGCCGATCGACGAGACGCTGCGGGCGCTCGACGACCTCGTCGCCAGCGGCAAGGTGCGTTACGTCGGCGTCTCCAACTGGCAGGCCTGGCGCATCGCCAAGGCCCTCGGCATCGCCGAACGCAAGGACTATGCCCGCTTCGAGACGGTGCAATCCTATTACTCGATCGCCGGCCGCGATCTCGAACGCGAGATCGTGCCGCTGCTCAACGAGGAAAAGCTCGGCCTCATGGTCTGGTCGCCGATGGCGGGCGGGCTGCTCTCGGGCAAATACGGCCCGGGTGCGCCGGGCAATGGGGAGGGCCGCCGCGCTTCCTTCAACTTCCCGCCGGTCAACGAGGACCGCGCCTGGGCGGCGGTCGCCGTCATGCGCGAGATAGCCAAAAAGCACGGCGTCGGCATCGCCACGGTGGCGCTGGGCTATGTGCTGGCCAAGCCCTTCGTGATGAGCGTCATCATCGGCGCCAGCCGCATGGATCAGCTCGAACAGAACCTTGCCGCCACCGGGCTGAAGCTCGACACCGACGATCTCACCAGACTGGATGAGGTGAGCGCGCTGCCCACCGAATATCCCGGCTGGATGCTGGAACGGCAAGGCGCCGGCCGGCGTCCGGCGCCCTTCGTGCCGAAGCATAATCTTTCCACCTGATCTGGCATCTCGAAAGCCGCGTGTCCTTCGGGGCGCGCGACTCCATTCGCTCAGAGCCGGACTGTCTCGGCAAGAAAATCAAGAAAGGCGCGCACCCTGGCCGGCAGATGCTTGCCTTGGCCGACATAGACGGCGTGCGTCGGTTCCTCGTCGCCCGGGTTGAACTCTTCCAGCAGCGGCACAAGCCGCCCGGCAGCAATGTCGGGCGCGACATGCCAGCGCGCCAAGCGCGCGACACCCGCTCCCGCCAAAGCCGTCAGCCGCATCGCCTCGCCGTCGCTGACCATCGCGTTGCCGGCGATCGCGACGACGATCGGCGCGCCATCCGCGTCGATGAAAGGTAGGCCATCGATATGCCGGGCAAAGCCGAAGGCGAGCAGATTGTGCCTGCCGAGATCGGCGGGTTCGCGCGGCGTGCCGTGCGCTTCGAGATAGGCGGGCGAGGCAATCACCACCATCCGACTCTGGCCGAGCTTGCGCGCCATCAGCCGCGACTCGCGCAGCGGCCCGGCGCGGATGGCAACGTCGGCGCGCTCCTCCATCAGATCGATGACGCTGTCGGTCAGCACCGCCTCCACCGAAATCTCCGGATAGCGTTCGAGGAAGCGCGGCAAAAGCGGCATCAGCCGGTGCTGGCCGAAAGGCACATAGGCGTTGACCCTCAGCCTCCCCCGCGGCGTGGCACCCGCCGCCGCTTCGCGCTCGGCGGCGTCGAGGTCGGCGAGAATACGGGTGCCGCTGTCATGGAAAGCGGCACCTTCCGGCGTCAGTTGCAGCCGGCGTGTCGAGCGGCTGATGAGACGCGCGCCGAGCCGCGCTTCGAGCCGCGCGATCAGCTTGCTCACCGCCGACGGCGTCATGCGCAACACCCGCGCCGCGGCCGAAAAACTGCCCGCCTCGACGACGCGGACGAACACTTCGATCTCGCCGGAGCGGTTGATTTCGGATCTCGCCATTCGTGAATCTATTTCACAGAAAATATGCCTGACGCAAGGCTGGTTCACAGCTAGGCGGATCACGATCTTCGGGGTCGGGTGCGGGATTGGGCGCCTCTCCATGTTCGATCGGACCACCGCCATGCCCCTTGCTCTTTATGCCCTCACCGCCGGCGCCTTCGGCATCGGCGTCACCGAATTCGTCATCATGGGCCTGCTGCTCGATGTCAGCGCCGATCTCGGCGTCTCGATCTCGGCCGTCGGCCTGCTCATTTCCGGCTATGCGCTGGGCGTCGTCGTCGGCGCGCCGCTGCTTGGCGCGCTCACCGGCCGCCTGGCGAAGAAGACATTGCTGCTTGCCCTGATGGTGGTCTTCACCGTCGGCAACCTCGCCTGTGCGCTGGCGCCGGACTACTGGACGCTGATGTCGGCGCGTGTGCTCACCGCCTTCGCCCATGCCTCCTTCTTCGGCGTCGGCTCGGTCGTCGCCACCAGCCTCGTCGCGCCCAACAGGAAGGCTTCAGCGATCGCGCTGATGTTCACCGGCCTCACCGTCGCCAACATCCTCGGCGTGCCCTTCGGCACCTGGCTCGGCCAGGCCTATGGCTGGCGCTCGACCTTCCTGGCCGTCACCCTGGTCGGCGTCGTCGCCTTTGCCGTGATCACGCTGCTGGTGCCGCGCGACGATCCATCCGTCGATGACGGGGATGAGGGCTCCGAAGGTGCGCTGGCCGTGCTTGGCCGCCGGTCGGTGCTGCTCGGCCTGCTGACCACGGTGCTGAGCTGGGTCGGCGTCTTTGCCGCCTTCACCTATCTGGCGCCGATCCTCACCCGCATCAGCGGCTTTTCCGAAGCCGCCGTGTCGCCGATCCTGCTCGTCCTCGGCGGCGGGCTGGTCGCCGGCAATCTTCTCGGCGGACGCCTTGCCGACCGCCATCTGGTGCCGACCGTCATCGGCACGCTGATCGCGCTCTCGGCCGTGCTGTTTCTCATGACCGCCGCCATCCATCAGCCGATTGCGGCAATCATTGCCGTCGGCCTTTTGGGCGCGGCCGCCTTCGCCACCGTCGCGCCGCTGCAGATGTGGGTGCTGGAGAAGGCCAAGGGCGCCGGCCAGGGCCTCGCCTCGTCCTTCAACATCGCCGCCTTCAATCTCGGCAATGCGATCGGCGCCTGGCTCGGCGGCTTCGTCATCGACCACGGACCGGGCCTCGGCGCCGTCACGCTTGTCGCCGGCCTGGTGCCGCTCGCAGCACTCGCCGTGGTGCTTCTGGCGCTGCGGCTGGAGCGTAGCCGCGCCATCGGCGCGCCGGTCACGGCACAGTGCTGACCAGCCCAAATCCGCCCTCAAGATCATAAGGAGCAAGATCATGGACTATCGACGTCTCGGCGCATCCGGCCTGAAAGTGCCGGCGCTTTCCTTCGGCGCCGGAACCTTCGGCGGCTCCGGGCCGCTGTTCAGCCATTGGGGCAACAGCGACGCCAAGGAAGCTCGCCGGCTCGTCGACATCTGCCTGGAGGCCGGCGTCAATCTCTTCGACACGGCCGACGTCTATTCGAACGGCGCGTCGGAGGAGGTGCTCGGCGAAGCGATCAAGGGCCGCCGCGAAGCGGTGCTGATCTCGACCAAGACCGCGCTGCCGATGGGCGACGGCCCGGCCGATTACGGTTCTTCCCGTTCGCGATTGATCAGGTCCGTCGACGCGGCGCTGAAGCGCCTCGGCACCGACTATATCGACCTCTTGCAACTCCATGCCTTTGACGCCGCGACGCCGATCGAGGAAGTGCTGTCGACGCTGGCCGACCTCGTGCGCTCGGGCAAGCTGCGCTATGTCGGCGTCTCCAATTTCTCCGGCTGGCAGGTCATGAAATCGCTCGGCCTTGCCGACAAGCATGGCTACCCGCGCTATGTCGCGCATCAGGTCTACTACTCGCTGGTCGGGCGTGACTATGAATGGGAACTGATGCCGCTCGGCCTCGACCAGGGCGTCGGCGCCCTGGTGTGGAGCCCGCTCGGCTGGGGCCGGCTGACCGGCAAGATCCGCCGCGGCCAACCGCTGCCGCAAAAGAGCCGCCTGCACGACACCGCGAGCTTCGGCCCGCCGGTCGAGGACGAGCATCTCTATCGGGTGGTCGATGCGCTCGAGGCCATCGCCGCCGAAACCGGCAAGACCGTGCCGCAGGTCGCCATCAACTGGCTCTTGCAGCGGCCGACCGTGTCGTCCGTGATCATCGGCGCGCGCAATGAGGAGCAATTGCGCCAGAACCTCGGCGCCGTCGGCTGGACATTGACGCCGGAGCAGATGAAGGCGCTCGATGATGCAAGCGCGGTGACCGCGCCCTATCCTTACTTCCCCTATCGCCGCCAGGAAGGCTTTGCCCGGCTCAATCCGCCGGCGGTGTGATTAAGTCGCGGTCCTTCGTTTCGGGATCATCATGGACATTTGGGAGTAGCGAAGCCCCTCAACTTCGTCATCCACGGGGCGGGAGCAGCCGCGAAGCGGCGTCGCGAAGACCCGAGGATGACGAAGCGATAGGCGTTTCCACCAATCACTCGCGGTCGATAAGATTCCTGCGCTACTGCACCTAATGCAGCACGAACTCCCCGTCCACCTTCCGCCACTCGTTCGGCGCGATCAGCTTCTGGTGCGTGTAGGTGACCGAATGCAGCGGGCCGTCGAGCTTCGTCTTCCAGAATTCGATGAAGCGGATCAGCACCGGAAACTTCGGCGCGATGTCGTAGTCCTGCCAGATGAAGCTCTGCAGCAAATGCGGGTGGTCGGGAAAGTGATAGAGGATTTTGGCCGTGGTCAGCCCATAGCCTCTCAGCATCAGGTCCATTTCGGAATGATCGCGCATTGCAGCCCCCAGATTTGATTCTCCTTTCCTCCCAACACGAAATTGTGCGCGCTATTGCTTACCCGTCTATTGATATTCTAGTGATCGCCATCGGTTTTGTCACGAAAAAACATATGCTTAGCAGCGATACGCGGCGAGTGCTGACAGCGTTTCGCGGTTGCCCCTGCGTCATCCCGCCGCGCGAATCCAACGTCTAATATTGCCGTCACGGCGGAACTGTTAATAATGCCCGCGAATTCGCGGCCGCTTCGCCGCGATGCCGCCGGCACGTCAAGCCAGCGGAACGGTTCCGGAGGAAAGCTGAAAAATGTCCGATGTCCATGTCCACCGCGTCCAGCCGGCGTGGAAGAAGAATGCGCTGATCGACAACGACACCTATCTCAAATGGTATGCCGACAGCATGAAGAACCCGGACAAGTTCTGGGGCAAGCACGGCAAGCGCATCGACTGGTTCAAGCCCTTCACCAAGGTCAAGAACACCTCCTTCGACGGCAAGGTCTCGATCAAGTGGTTCGAGGACGGCCAGACCAATGTTTCCTATAACTGCATCGACCGGCATCTGAAGAAGCGCGGCGACCAGACCGCCATCATCTGGGAGGGCGACAACCCTTATGACGACAGGAAGATCACCTATAACGAGCTTTACGCGCATGTCTGCCGCTTCGCCAATGTGCTGAAGAAGCACGGCGTCAAGAAGGGCGACCGCGTCACCATTTATATGCCGATGATCCCGGAAACGGCCTATGCGATGCTTGCTTGCACGCGCATCGGCGCCATCCACTCGGTCGTCTTCGGCGGCTTCTCGCCCGACGCTCTCGCCGGCCGCATCGACGACTGCAAGTCGACCATCGTCGTCACCGCCGACGAGGGCCTGCGCGGCGGCAAGCCGATCCCGCTGAAGGACAATACCGACAAGGCGATCGATATCGCGGCCAAGGCCGGTACCAAGGTCGAGAAGGTGGTGGTGGTTCGCCGCACCGGCGGCAAGACCGGCTGGGTGCCAGACCGCGACGTCTGGTACCACGACGAGGCGGCGACCGTTAAGGCCGACTGCAAGCCGGAGAAGATGAAGGCGGAGGACCCGTTGTTCATCCTCTACACCTCGGGCTCGACCGGCAAGCCGAAGGGCGTGCTGCACACCACCGCCGGCTATCTCGTCTATGTCTCGATGACGCACCAGTATGTCTTCGATTACCACGACGGCGACATCTACTGGTGCACCGCCGATGTCGGCTGGGTCACGGGCCACAGCTACATCGTCTATGGACCTTTAGCCAACGGCGCCACCACGCTGATGTTCGAAGGCGTGCCGAACTACCCCTCGCAGTCGCGCTTCTGGGAAGTCATCGACAAGCACAAGGTCAACATCTTCTACACAGCGCCGACGGCGCTGCGCGCGCTGATGGGCGCCGGCGACAGCCATGTGAAGAAGACCTCGCGCAAGTCGCTGCGCGTGCTTGGGACCGTCGGCGAGCCGATCAATCCGGAAGCCTGGGAGTGGTACTACAACGTCGTCGGCAACGCCAAGGTGCCGATCGTCGACACATGGTGGCAGACCGAGACGGGCGGCATCCTGATCACGCCGCTGCCGGGCGCCACCGACCTCAAGCCGGGCTCCGCGACGCGGCCCTTCTTCGGCGTCAAGCCGCAGCTGGTCGACGGCGACGGCCAGGTGCTCGAAGGGGCCGCCGACGGCAATCTCTGCATCACCGATTCCTGGCCCGGCATGATGCGCACGGTCTATGGCGACCACGACCGTTTTGTGCAGACCTATTTCTCGACCTACAAGGGCAAATACTTCACCGGCGACGGCTGCCGCCGCGACGCCGACGGCTACTACTGGATCACCGGCCGCGTCGACGACGTCATCAACGTCTCCGGCCATCGCATGGGCACGGCGGAAGTGGAGTCGGCGCTGGTCAGCCACGACAAGGTCTCGGAAGCCGCCGTCGTCGGCTATCCGCACGACATCAAGGGGCAGGGCATCTACTGCTACGTCACGCTGATGGCCGGCAGCACGTCGAGCGAGGATCTGCGCAAGGAGCTTGTCGCCCACGTCCGCAAGGAGATCGGCGCCATCGCCACGCCCGACAAGATCCAGTTCGCGCCGGGCCTGCCCAAGACCCGCTCGGGCAAGATCATGCGGCGCATCCTGCGCAAGATCGCCGAGGATGATTACGGCGCGCTCGGCGATACCTCGACGCTGGCCGATCCGGCCGTAGTCGACGACCTCGTCGCCAACCGGCAGAACAAAAGGGCCTGATGACAGACCGGGCGGCACTCGGCACCGTCAGCCAGCTCTGGCGCTATCCGGCGAGCTCGCTCGCCGGCGAGCGTCTCGACGCTATCTCGGTCGGCATCGAAAGCATCGAAGGCGATCGCATGTTCGGCCTGGTCGACGCCACGGACAATGAGATCGCGCGGCCCGACCGCGACGTCAAATGGCACAAGGTGCCACGCATCCGCACCAGGCTGGCCGCAGACATGAAGCTCGAGGTGGCCGTGCCAGACGGCGACTGGCTGGCGGCCCCTGGGATCGAAAGCGATGGCGCCGTTTCGAACTATCTCGGCTTCAAGGCGTCGATCCGGCCGTTCGGCCAGGAGAACGCGTCGCCGACCTATGCCGGCCCGCTGACCGCCGCCCGCTACCGCAAGGCGCCGATCCATCTGCTGACCACCGCCTCGCTGGCAAGGCTGAAGGCGCTGCATCCGGAAGGCGTGCCCGATCCGCGCCGTTTCCGTCCCAACATCGTCGTCGATATGGACCCCGTCGAAGGCTCTTTCCCGGAGACGGAATGGATCGGACGCAAGCTCGCGGTCGGCGATCTCCTGCTCACCGTCTCCGAGCCCTGCCGCCGCTGCGGCTTCACCATCATTGCCCAGGACGGCTTCGACAACGATCCCGGCATCCTGCGCAACCTCGTCCGCCACAACGCCCACAATATCGGCGTCTACTGCACAGTCGACCGGCCGGCGCGGGTGGAGATCGGCGCGCCGATGCGGTTCCTGTAGGCTATCGATACAGATCGGCCCGCGTCGGCGGCAGGCCGCTCGGCCCCCGTGCGCGCTTTGTGGCGACGGTCTGGAATATCTGCGCCGAGGCGCGCTCGAAGGCGATCGAGCAGCCGGTGAGATAAAGCAGCCAGAGCCTCGCCTTCGCCTCGCCCACCTCGGCGATCGCCTCGTCGAAGCGGGCATACAGGCGCTCCGCCCACAGGCGGCAGGTGCGCTGATAATGCTCGCGCAGATTCTCGACGTCATGGACCAGGAAGCCATGCGCCTCGAGATTGCCGAGCGTCATGCCGATCGTGTCGAGCTCGCCGCCGGGAAAGATGTATTTGATCAGCGCCTTGTATTCCGGCCCCTTGCGCAATGTCTTCCTGATGTCGCCTTTGCTGCGCCTGGTGATGGCGTGGTGCAGATAGATGCCGCCGGGCTTCAGCAAGCGATGCACGGCCGAGAAGTAAGCAGCGTGGTTGGCAAGCCCCAGATGCTCGAACATGCCGATCGACGAGATCTTGTCGAAAGTGCCGGAGAGCTCGGCATAGGATTTTATCTCGATGGTGATGCGGTCCTCCAGCCCCTCGGCGCGAATGCGCTCGCGCGCAAGGTCCGTCTGCGCTTGCGACAGCGAAACGCCGTGGCCGACGACACCATAGTTCTTCGCCGCATGGATGAGCATCGCGCCCCAGCCGCAGCCGATGTCGAGCAGCCTTTCGCCCGGCTTCAGCCTGAGCTTGCGGCAGATATGATCGAGCTTGTCGATTTGCGCCTGGTCGATGCCGTTAGCGAAATCCCGGAAGTAGCCGCAGCTGTAGACCATGCGCTCGTCGAGGAAGAGCCGGTAGAAGGCATTCGAGATGTCGTAGTGATGCTGGATCGCCTCCTTGTTCGATCCGCTGACATATGGGTTACGTCCGGAGAGATCGCCGCGCGCCGTCATCTGCTTTCGCGAAAACAACACCATTGGCAGGTCGCGCAGGATCGCCAGCTTGGGCAGCGATTTGAGCTTCGTCTTGAGCTTGCCCTGCGAAGGCAGAGCGTAGAAATCGAACAGCGTGCCTTCTTCGATGTCGACGGTCTTGGAAATCCACATCTCGACCAGCGTCGAGAAGGCCGGCCGCCGAACCAGTTGCCAGACGATGTCCTGGTCGTTGATGGCGAGCACCGGACCGTCGGCGGGGCCGATCCGCTCGCCGGTCCACAGCCTGACCGCAAAGCCGGGCTTCAGCGTCTCGACGACCGTTCGCACGATCCGCGCAGCTCTATCGGCAGCGTCCACTCCCACCTCCCGATGCGTCGATTCCGCCCCTGAGCGCCACTGTCGTCCACCGGCCTGTGGACCGCAATCCCGACTGTTGCGCAAAAACACCGCGGGAGGAGGATTTCCTAGCCTGGGCACGGCCGTTCCGCGACGTCACCTTGTCTTTTGCTCCGGCGCACCCCATCATGATGATGTGTTCAACAAACCGAAAGGAGGTGATCCGATGTCGAGTGATTTCGTTTTCCATAACGTGAGCTCAGCGGATTGCACTTCCGGGAAGCAGTCTTCCCGTTAAGGCGCGAGACGCGCGGCAGGTGACCCGAAGGGGTCGCCGCCAGGAGCCGCGTCATGGACGGAAACACGGAAGGCCGCCTGCTTCGTCAAGAAGCGGCGGCCTTTTCCGTTTGGACCGATAACAATCCAGGAAGTGTGTGAAGCGGCGTTTCCTAGGAACTAGCGTCCGGTGCTCAAAGGATCATTTGGCGACGGTGATGCGCTCGATATTTTCGACGATATCATCAAAGGCCTGCTGCAGTTCCGTACCGGTCGCAGCCTCGTAGTAATGCTTCAGCGAAGATGTGTCCGTGCTGGAGCAGTCCCGAAGGACGCTCTTGGCCTGATCCCGCTCGGTCGATGTCATGTCCGGATCATTGAGATCGAAGCCGATCGTGAAAATCTCGATGCCGTCGCGCTTCATGTTGTCGCAAATGCTTTCGGCATTGCCACGCGACATCTGGCCCCCATTCTCTGATTTGGGCGCGCCGCGAGCGCCAGCGAAGGCCGTGTTGAATTGACCGTCCGTCATCAGGATGGCGACCTTGGCGACTTTCCTCTTGTCGAAATTGGCGGGACCTGCACCGAGCCCTGCGTTGCTGATTGTCGAGCGCCATGAGGGCGAGAGCATATAGTAGCCCCACTGCGCGGCGATGCCGCCGGCCGTTACACCGGCCGCGGAGAAATCGTCGATCGTGTCGAGCAGCTTATCCTCGTCTGCCGTCAGCGGAATGAGCGCTGGAGCCGGGCAGTTTTTCATATGATCGTCGCGATTGACTTTGGCCAGGTACTCTCTGCCGTTGTTGTCCCACCGCGACGTGGAAGGCCCATCGGGCGAAGCGTCGGCATAGCCGTCCTTGTCCTTGCGTTCGGTGGCGCATTTATCCTTCGGCGGTGTCGCCGACACCGAAACCGGCGCGTCCAATGGCGGCGGCAGGTCTGGCCCACCCTTCTCCTCGACGAAGACGCTGCCGGAGAGACCGCGGTATTCACCGCTTCGGCATACGGAATGAGTGCCACGCGCACGCGCGGATCGCGGGGGTCGCGGTTCTGTTTCAGAAGATCCTTGACCGCATTCGAGGCCGCGTCCTGGAGGTCGCCGATCTTGTCGCCCTCCAGTCAGCGGCCATCGATCCCGTTATGTCGAGCATCATCGCCACCTCGATCTTCTTGTCGGAATAGAGCGCGGTGGTGGACGCCGCCACGCGCTGCATATCGCCGACGCTGAACAATGGAAAATAGAGGCCGATATCGGCATGCACGTCCACCTGCACCGTCTTCGCTGTCCTGTCGATCATGAGCTTGTCGAGCACGATCTGGTCGGCCTGCAGGATGCCGGCCGTGCTGTTGGCGTCGAGGAATGCCTGCACCGACGCATTGGCATCGGTTTCCTTGATGACGCCGAGGGTGAGATCGCGTGCCGTCGAGGTCACAGCGGCGTCGACGACGCTCTGCAAACTCGATCTCGCATTGTAGAGCTGCGCGATATTGACCGCGAATCCCGCCCCCAGCGCCAGGATCGATGCGGCAGCCCCGAACAGAACCGCGAAATTGCCTCCGCGATCCCGGGCAAAGCCGTTCACCCCACGAACGAGACCTTTGAACTGCCGCATCTTTCCGCCCCCATTGTTTGCGGATCGATGCCGCTCGACGGAGGCGTTGCAGGATTTCGGCCAGGCGCGGCCGCCGGCCAGCCGAAAGACGCTTAACGGCAGCTTAACGCGTTGTTTTGCTTGATTTCAGCGGACAGGAAGGTGAACGGCGGGTAAACGAAAAGGCGGCGGTGAAACAGCGTTCAGGAAGCGCTTACCATGTTCTGCGGAGCGACTGCGGCCCTTCCAGCTTCGGCACAGCGTCGGCTGTGCCGAAGTGGGTCAGCAGCGGCGCTGGAGCCGTAGTGAAACAGCCGCCCGGCTTACGCCAGCATCCGCGCGCTTATCGTACGGTCGAGGCCATGATGCGGTGGGTTGAAACGGTTGCCTTCCTGCTCATAAGTCCACACCTTGAACAGGGCGAGCTTGTGCGGGCCGAAGCTGTGCAGCAGCGGCACGTCGGTGGCGTCACGGCCGCGCGCGATCACGACGCGACCTATCCTGGGGCAATTGTGGCGCGGGTCGAACGTGTACCATTTGCCGTCGAGAAACACTTCCATCCAGGCCGAGAAGTCCATCGGCGCGGGATCGGCCGGCACGCCGATATCGCCGAGATAGCCGTTCACATAGCGCGCCGGAATGTTCATGGCGCGGCAGAGCGCGATCGCGAGATGCGCGAAGTCGCGGCAGACGCCGACGCGCTCCTCATGCGCCTGTGCCGCGGTGCGTGTGGCGCGGGCATAGCCGTAGCCGAAAGAGAGCCGGCTGTGGACATAGTCGACGATCGCCCGCACGCGCGCCCAGCCTGGCGGCAGATGGCCAAACAACTGCCAGGCGCGGTCGCTGAGGTGATCCGTCTCGCAATAGCGGCTGCCGAGCAGGTAGACCAGCACGTCATCCGGCAGATCCGCGACCGGTGTTTCGCGCGCCAGGGTATTGACCTCGTCGGTCTCGCCGCTGTCTTCGACCACGGCATCGTAAAGGATGCGGAAACCGCCGGCCGGCGCAGTGAAGCGGCGGCAGATATTACCATGGCGGTCGCGATAGGTCCGGGTCGGCACGGAAGGCGAGGTGAGCACGCGCGTCTGCCGTTTGATATCGGCATGGCGGTCGGGGTGGATATCGAGGAGCGAGATGATCGGCGTCGCCGCGACGCATTCGATAGCGATTTCGTAGCCGAGCCGGATCAGCATCGCGTTCCCCCTTTTTGTGATGTCGGAAGTCGGCATGGAGAACGCGGCAACGCGGCTCTTGTTCCTGTGGCGAGTCGAAATGACCGGCATGCGCCTTTCCAGGCAACGCCGCGGCGGTTACCATGGCAACAGCGTTTCGCCCTCCCCGAAAACGATTCCCAGGATATCCGATGTTTCCAGGCAGAAAATTCGCCGCCTTCCTTTTCGACATGGACGGCACGGTCCTCAATTCGATCGCTGCGGCGGAAAGGGTCTGGACCGAATGGGCACACCGCCATGGCCTCGACGTGGCGAGTTTCCTGCCGACGATCCATGGCAGGCGCGCGAGAGAGACGATCGCGGCGCTGAAACTCCCAGGTATCGATCCCCTGGCCGAAGCCGATGCGCTGCTCAAGGCCGAGGCCGCCGACCTCGACGGCATTGTTCCGATCCCGGGCGCGGTGGCGTTTCTCAAGTCGCTGCCGCCGGAACGCTGGGCCATCGTCACCTCGGCGCCCCGGGAGCTGGCGCTGCTGCGCATTGCGGCGGCCGGCATTCCGGTGCCCGCCATGATGGTTTCGGCCGAGGACGTCACCCGCGGCAAGCCGGCGCCCGACTGCTTCCGCTTGGCGGCAAAGCGTCTTGGGGTCGAGGCGCGCGATTGCCTTGTCTTCGAGGATGCTCCGGCAGGCATCGCGGCGGGCGAAGCTTCCGGCGCCTCGGTGATGGTGATCAGCGCCACGCACGTCCATCCGGTTGTGACGCAGCACGCCAGCATCGCCACCTACGATGCGCTCGGCGTCGCCATGGACGACAATGGCTGGATGGTCATCGGGCCGCAACGCGACGCGGCCTAGTTCTCGTTAAAAATCGCTGGTCAGACCCTTCACCTCCCAGTCGCCGTAGCGTCCGGGTTCCTTGCCGCCGCGGCCGCCGATCTCCTTCGGCAGGCGGGCTTCCGCCTCGCGGTATGCGTTTCGCCTGGCTTCGGCTTCCGCCAATGCGCGCTGCGCCTCCGGCGTCAGCGTCTTTTGCGGCTCGTCGCCTTCGGCGGTTTCGGTTTTGTTGGGTTGTTCGGTCATGCGATATTTCCTGCCGATTGAAACGGGGACCGGCGTTTCCCATCATATAGCCATGACGATGACAGGATCGACCCCTATACGCCACCACGCCGAACGGAAGAGACGATGAACACGCTTCGCACCGCCATGCTTCTTGCCACGATGACGGCGCTGTTCATGGGCGTCGGCTTTCTGATCGGCGGCACGGGCGGCATGATGATTGCCCTACTGTTCGCTGCGGGCATGAACCTGTTCAGCTACTGGAATGCCGACAAGATGGTGCTGTCGATGAACGGCGCCTTCGAGGTCGACGAAAGAAGTGACCCCAGATACTACAGGATAGTACAGGGCTTCACCCGGCGTGCCGGCTTGCCCATGCCGAAAGTGTACAAGATCGACACCCCGCAGCCCAACGCCTTTGCCACCGGCCGCAATCCTGAGAATGCCGCCGTGGCTGCCTCGACCGGCCTGCTGCAGCAGCTTTCGGATGAAGAAGTCGCGGCGGTGATGGCGCACGAGCTTGCCCATGTGCAGCATCGCGACACGCTCACCATGACGATTGTCGCGACGCTCGCCGGCGCCATCTCCATGCTCGGCAATTTCGCCTTCTTCTTCGGTGGCAGCCGCGACAACAACAACCCGTTCGGCTTCGTCGGCGTGCTTGTCGCCATGCTCGTGGCACCCTTTGCCGCCATGATCGTGCAAATGGCGGTGAGCCGCACCCGCGAATACGAGGCCGACCGGCGCGGCGCCGAGATCTGCGGTCACCCGTTGTGGCTGGCCTCCGCGCTCGACAAGATCGCGCGCGCTGCCGAGCGCATTCCCAATCCGAACGCCGAGCGCAATCCGGCCATGGCGCATCTTTTCATCATCAACCCGCTTCACGGCGAGCGCATGGACAATCTGTTCTCGACCCACCCGAACACCGAGAACCGCATCGCCGCCCTGCGGCAGATGGCGCGCGAGATGGGCGGCGCCCCGCAGGCCACACGGCGCGGGGCACCGGCGCCGTCGGCCGCCGATAAG